>CAYUUQ010000015.1:0-17866 GCA_964447875.1 uncultured Methanosarcinales archaeon
TAGGAGAAATTTTTCACGCGCCAAAAAAGTGTAAACCAGTTTCGGTACTATACAGATTAATTGTTTTATCGAAACCTTTATATACATAAATAGTTAGGATATTTATATCAATAATAAAAGGTGATAACTAATGAATAAAAACGGATTCATAACACATCCAATTTTCTTAGCAGTAGTAGCATTCATAATTGGGATGGTTTTGATGTATTTGATGGCGAAAGGAATGATACCAAACCCATTATTCTAAATTTTTTATTTTTTCTCATTATTTTATAACAAACTTTAAAAATAGATATAGATATATCATTCTATTATGGCTTTTAAAAAACCAAAAGGAACACTGGATTTCTATCCAGGGGAAAAAGCATTACAAAGATATATCTTCGATCTGATTAGATCTAAGGCTATCAATTATAATTTTAAGGAGATTGAAAGTCCAGCATTTGAAGAACTTAATCTTTTAAGTAAAAAAGAAGGTGAAGAAATAAAATCTCAGATCTTTACATTAGATAAAAGAGGTAATGAATCTTTTGGTTTAAGGTTTGACCTTACTGTTCCTACAGCAAGAATGTTTATAGAAAAGCAAAAAGCCCTACCTAAACCTCAAAAATGGTTTATGTTATCAAGAATGTGGCGTTATGAACAGCCACAAGCAGGCAGATTAAGGGAATTCTACCAAGCAAGCTTTGAAGTTTTCGGCTCAAATAAACCAGAAGCAGACGCAGAAGTATTAAACTTAGCGATAGATGTTTTAACCTCATTAAAACTAACTAGTAAAGATTTTCAGATAAACATAAACAACAGAAAATTATTAGAAGGTCTTTTATTAGACATAGTTGATAAAAAACAGATTCCAGAAGTAATAAGAATTATTGACAAAAAATCAAAGATAACTAATGAAGCTTTTGATGAAGAGCTAAAAAAATTAAATGTAGACTCAAAAGAAATAAACAAAATCTTAAACTCAGATCTAAAAGACATTAAACCTAATAATGAACTTGCAAAAGATGGACTAAAAGAACTAAATTCAATTCTAGATCTACTCAAATCAAAAAAAGAATATCTTAATGTTGATTTATCAACAGCTCGAGGCTTAGCTTATTATACCGGAACAGTATTTGAGATATTTGATAAAAAAGGAAAATATCGTGCGCTCGCAGGTGGTGGGAGATATGATAAATTAATAGAGATGTTCGATGGACAATCTACGCCGGCAACAGGCTTTGCAATTGGTTATGCAACTTTATCTTTATTATTAAAAGATAAAAAACTTTTGCCAGAAATAAATTTAGGTCCTGATTATTATATAGCAATATTAAATGATGAAGTTAAAGAAGATGCTTTGAAGATAGTTTCTAAACTTAGAGAAAAAAATATTGTGGAAGTTGACTTAATGCAACGTAATCTTGGGAATCAATTCAAGTATGCAGATAAGATTTCTGCTAAAAAAGTTATTGTCATAGGTCCTGATGAAATTAAATCTGGAATTGTTAAAGTTAAAGATATGATTTCTGGTAATGAAGAAGAAAAAAATATAAAAGATATTATTTAAATAATCAATTTAACTTATATCAAACTCATCTTGGACAATTTTGCCTTCATCATCCATAACTCTGTAATAAAATTTGCCAGAAGGATTATTAGCAAATGCAAGATCTAAGTTAATTTTTTCTTTTTTTGTTATCATAATAGCATAACCCCCATTACTGCCAAAATTCTGGTCTTTTCTTACCTCTATTTTAAATGATGGTTTACCTATGTAATCCAGTGTCAGTTCTTTTCCTTCTAAAGAATGAATAGAATCTTCCATTTCACCAATTTCAAACTTAAATCTTTTTTTATCTAAATCATCCATTGTTGTTTTTGTTGTTGCTTCCCAATAACCATCTTTACCTTTACAAAATTTGCTATTAGCTGTATCCACAACCATATTACCAATTTCCTCAAAATTAGGCTCTCCAGGAAGTTTTGCATAAACTTGAGCACCTATACCACATCCATAACCATGTGCATCAAGCATATATATGGCGATATCATGCTCACCTTCATCCGGAATGTTAGTTACCTCCCTAGATTGTACTGTACAATACTCATCCCCTATACATGTCGCAGGGCAATTATCAAATTGTGAAGGAATACCTCCATGCTTATTATTTAATGCACAATTACTTCTTATCATATTTTGTCCATCAAAATAAATATATGAATAATCATTAACATAATCTACCTTAACCTTAAATTCAGTTCCAACCGGATATTTTCCTAATTCAGAATCTTCTTGGGGATTAATAAAATCTTTAGCGCAAAGGGTTTTACAATAATCATTATCCCATTCTTCAAACCATTTCAATGTAGGGAGTCTATTGGGGTGTTCTACCCAAACATCCTCAAAATCCCAGCTTGCCATCGGTTCATTATTTTTATTGAAATAATAAGAATGATCATTTTCTGTAGTATGGGTATCAATATACTCAAATCCTTCCTCTTCATAAACCCTTATAGCACTATTTGAAATAACAGAATCAAAATAACAATTTGTTATTTTCCCATCTTCAATCCAACCATCTGTAGTTTCTCCTGCAATATTTGCAGTATAGTAATAATCTTTAACTATTGGTAGTACATAATGATAATCATGTCTGCATGATAATGCTCCAATATTAAATGAATTTTTTATATCATTTCCATTTGCTATACCTACAGCCGAATTCAATTCTGAAGCAAGAATTCCTGAGTTATAACAGTTTTCAATAATTCCAGAACTACGCCATGAAATTCCAAAAACATCAGCTAATTTTGTATCTAGTATATCTCCAGAATTATAACAATTTCTAATTATGCCATAATTCCTATCAATTAACCCAGAATATGAATGGACATTAAAACCCCTACTATCACCTATATTAAAAAATCCATCTATTATTGCTGATTTTGAATTTGTACCTATCGGGGAATTTCCATTATTATTTTTTACATTAGTAAAAGAATTATTTATTATTCCATAGTTTCTATCAACAAATCCTTGCTGATTATGGCTTCCATTTATACTTCCTCCTGAACAAGTTCTTTCTATTTTTCCATAGTTAGCATTTGAGATTAATCCCCCAATTCTAACTCCAGAATTTTGAAAATTAATATTAGTACAAGAATCTATAATTTCTCCTGAATTAATATTGGTTAACCCTCCAAATGAATTGTCATCTACATTTCCTATAAAAGAACTATTTATGATTGAACCTTCTGAACTTAAAGAGTGAACTAGTCCAGCAATGTTCATAGAACCATTAATATGGCCAGATAAATGGCAGTTTTTTATCTTTCCCCTATTACGAATACTAATACCTGCGACAGAACTCTTACCATTTACAAAAATATTCTCAATCTTTAAATCTCTAACAACACCTTGTAACTCAATTTTATTAAAAATCGCTACATAGTCTTCTTTAATATCTATCTCTAGGTCAATTATCTTATTATAATCCCCATCTAAAGTTCCGTCAAAGTAATCAATGCCACTCCCTATTGGTTTAAACTTAAATCCACTGCAATCGATATCATTAGCTAGGACATAATTAGATTTAAGACTTTTATTAATATCTTGCAGCTGCTGACATGTTGTTATCATACATGGGGACTCTTCTGTTCCTGACCCATACATGCTGCTAGGACATTCTTCTTCAGCTATAGTTATCTCTCCATTTATAAAAAACAAAATTACAATTAATCCAAAAATAATTTTTTTATTCATTTAACACCAATCTCTTTTTCTTTTATAGTATTCAATATTATTCTTGTATTAGTTCTTTCAACAAAATCATATGTTTGTATTTTCTTCAAAAAAGCATCCATCCCTTTTCTGTTCTTAAATCTTGCAAGAATTGACGCATCAAAGTCTCCAGTAATATCATAAACACCAAATACATTTGGGTGATGTGCTATTTCTTTTTCAACTTTAAACAATTTACCTTTAGAAATCCTTACTTCTATTAATACCTCAACATCATATCCTATTCTGTCATAGTCTATAATGGTAGTATATCTCTTGATAACACTTTCTTTTTCAAGTCTCTTAACTCTATTCATTGCAGTAGCAACAGAAACCTTAACTTGCTTTCCAATATCCCTATAACTTAACTTAGAATCAACAATTAAAGCATTAATTATCTTTTTATCGACATCATCCAGTTTCATCTTTACCTACAATTAACCATCACATATGTTTAATTTTTAATATATCAACAATCTTAATAATTAACATATATTTAAATCTTTCTATGATAAGACAACATTTGTTTAGAAAATACTGGAAAAGTTATATAAATAGATAATTATCCTAGATCATCATGAAATCAAAAACACTTTTTATCGGAATTTTAACAACAGTTTTGTCAGCAACGACAGTATTTGCAGCAGAGGCAACAGCAGAAACAAACGCATTAGCAATAAACACAATGTGGACATTAATAGCAGCATTTTTAGTTTTCTTTATGCAGGCAGGTTTTGCAATGGTTGAAGCAGGATTCACTAGAGCAAAAAATGCAGGTAATATAATCATGAAAAATATCATGGACTTTGCTGCAGGTTCACTAGGTTATTGGGCAATAGGATTCGGCTTAATGTTTGGAGCAGGAACAGCATTTATGGGAACTTCAGGTTTCTTTTTATCAAGTGGAAATCCCCTAACAGCAGAAGGATTATGGCAATATGCATTTTGGATGTTTCAGGTTGTCTTTGCAGCAACAGCAGCAACAATAGTCTCAGGAGCAATGGCAGAAAGAACTAAGTTCTCAGCATACATTGCTTATTCATTTGTCATTTCAGCAATAGTTTATCCTATTGTCGGACATTGGATCTGGGGAGGAGGCTGGTTATCTGAACTAACATTCATAGATTTCGCAGGTTCAACTGTAGTACATAGTGTAGGTGGTTGGGCAGCTCTCGCAGGAGCAATCATATTAGGACCAAGAATCGGTAAATACCTTAATGGAAAACCAAAAGCAATCAAAGGACATTCATTAACTTTAGCAGCACTAGGTGTTTTCATATTATGGTTCGGATGGTTCGGATTTAACGCAGGTTCAACTACTGCAGGAACAGATTTAAGTATAGCAACAATTGCTGTAACAACGAATTTAGCAGCAGCTGCAGGAGCAATATTAGCTATGATCATATCATGGTTTAAATATGGAAAACCAGATATTGGAATGACCCTAAATGGAGCTTTAGCTGGACTCGTAGCAATAACAGCAGGATGTGCAAACGTATCTCCCTCAAGTGCAATAATTATAGGTGGGATAGCAGGGATAATAGTTGTCTTTGCTGTTGAATTCATAGACAAAAAACTAAAAGTCGATGATCCAGTTGGTGCAATAGCAGTCCACGGAGTTTGTGGTACTTTTGGAACACTGATGGTTGGATTATTTGCAGAAGAAGCTTTTGGTGGAGTCAATGGATTACTCTTTGGCGGAGGAACAACATTGCTAGCAGTACAGGCAATAGGTGTAGTCTCAGTTTTCATATGGACATTTGGAACTGCTATCGCGTTATTCAAACTAATAGACTTGACTATCGGATTAAGAGTAAGCAGAGAAGAAGAATTAAAGGGTTTAGACATATCAGAACACGGAGCAGAAGCATATGCTGACTTTAACATAGCAGCTTCAACTAATTGAGGTGAAAAAAATGAAACTAATCATATCAGTAATAAGACCTGAGAAAATAACAGACGTACGTAACTCACTTTGGGAAAATAAAATCCAGATGATGACTGTTATTGATGTTAGAGGAGCAGGACAACAAAAAGGTTACAAAGAAGAATACCGTGGCATTATTGAAGAAATTAATCTACATAGAAAAGCTATGATATTAATTGCAGTAAATGACAGTTTTGTAGATAAAACCGTTAAAGCAATTGTAAAGGGTGCTAGAACAAACGGTGGCAAAGTAGGGGATGGAAAGATCTTTGTTTTGGATCTGTTTGACTGCATTAGAATAAGATCCGGAGAAACAGGCATAGCAGGAATCGGTGGACCTTCAAAAGAATTAGATAGCCTCAAGAAATCAGGCAAAATAAAAACAATAACAGTATAACACATGTTTATTTTTTTTATTTTTTTTAATAAATAAAAAAACATATGTTTACTATATAGTAAGTAAGATCAACAATTGTTTAATATAAAAACAAAAAGATATATAAATAGCCAGGAATCAAATAAGCTATAAAAAATAAAACGGAGATGATATATATGCCAGCTTTAAACGCAAAAACAAAAGAAGATGTATTAAAACTATGTGATGAACACAATGTTAAGTTTATCAGAATGTGGTTTACAGATATTCTAGGAAAACTGAAGAGTTTTGCAATAACACGTTCTGAACTTGATGATGCTCTTGTTTCAGGAGTGGGTTTTGACGGTTCTTCAATTGAAGGATACAGAGATATTGAAGAGTCTGATATGATTGCAATGCCTGATCCAACAACATTACAATTACTTCCTTGGCAATCAAGTGAAGACACAAAAGTTGCAAGACTTGTTTGTGATATCGTTACCCCAAATGGAAAACCTTATGCAGGTGATCCAAGATATATATTAAAAAAACAACTAGAAAGAGCAGCTAAACTAGGTTATACTTTCTATATGGGTCCTGAATTAGAATTTTTCTACTTTAAATCAGACAAATCACCTGAAATAATAGAAAAAGCAGGATACTTTGATATGGATCATTTAGATACAACAGCAGAAGTAAGAAAAGAAACAGTCTTAGCTTTAGAAGGCATGGGATTAACAATTGAATGTGAACACCACGAAGTTGCCCCTAGTCAGCATGAAATTGATATAAGGTATGATAAAGCATTGAAGATGGCAGATGATGTTCAAACATATAAAGCAGTAGTTAAAGAGATTGCAAGAAAACACGATTTGTATGCAACATTCATGCCAAAGCCAATCTTTGGTGAAAATGGTTCAGGTATGCACACACATATGTCATTTTTTAAAGATGGAAAAAATGTTTTCTTCAGTGCAGAGGATGAACATCACATTTCAAAAGAAGGAAAGTCCTACATAGCAGGAGTATTAAAACATGCAAAAGAATTTTGTTCAGTAACAAATCAGTCTGTAAACTCTTACAAAAGACTAGTCCCAGGTTATGAAGCACCAGTTTATGTTGCATGGTCAACTGCTAACAGGTCAGCTATGGTTCGTATACCAAATTTCAAACCAGGAGCAGAAAAAGCAACAAGAATGGAATTAAGATGTCCAGACCCATGCGGTAATCCTTACTTACAATTTGCAGTTATGATTGCAGCAGGTTTAGAAGGCCTTGAAAAAGGATATTCTTTAGGAGAACCAACAAACAGAAACATATTTGATATGAGTAAAGAAGAGATGAAAGAACTAAACATACCAACTCTTCCAGGAAATTTAGGTGAAGCTATTGAACTTACTTCAGAATCTGAAGTAGTCAAAAAAGCCCTAGGTGATCATGTCTTCGAAAGATTTGTAGAGATCAAAAGAAGAGAATGGGACGAATATAGGATGCAAGTAACTGATTACGAAATTAAGAAGTTGCTTCCTGAACTTTAATTATTTTTTATTTAATTTTATTATCTTTTTTATTCTTACCAAAGCTGGTAAATCGGTATCTTAGTTCTAGAAATAGGGCTAAGGTACCATCTTAATTAAAATAATTTATTTAATTTCTTTCTCCCTATGTATATCAAGTATTAACCTGGTTCTTGTGTTTAAAACAGTCGGATCTTGCTGAATTTTCTTGATAAAACTATCAAGTTGTCTTGTAGTTCTAAATCTTGCAAGTATCTCAGCATCAAAGTCACCAGTAATATCTATTAACAAAAACACATTCGGGTCTTCTCCTAATTTCTTGGCAAGTTCTTGAAAACCACCTTTTTTTATCTTTATATCGATTAAAACCTGGATATTATATCCTAATTTCTCATAATCCATAATTATTGTCTTTTTTTTGATGATACCTTCTTTTTTTAATCGTTTTAAACGGTTATTTACAGTACCAAGTGCAATACCACACTTTAAAGCAAGATTTCTATTCGTAATATCTGCATCTATTAACAATAGATTTACTATTTTTTTATCAATTTCATCGATTTCTATGTTCATTTATTCACCATTATAACTTAATAATATGAACTAATATATAAATATTGCTAAGAAAGCTATATTTTTGTTCAATAAGACGACCCTAAGTTTTTTAAATTAGAATTCATTCTTGAAGGATTAGGGGGAGATTTAATATGGATGGACTAATAAGGAAGATAGAACAATTAGCACTAGCACACGATAAACCAGCTAAAGAACTTATTGAAGCAAAAGATATCAAACTAAGTCTAAGAAATTCAGATCAGACCGGGGTAGTTGTTGGTATAACTTCAAAAGGCCAGGTTATCGGAAGAGATGAAGATAAAAACCCAACAGATGGTAGGTTACTGTATTGTGGTTATGATGTTTCTAATGTCGTAGATGGATTAGTTAATGGAGATCGTTTTGGTTTTGATGAAGTTACTTATCTATTACTTACTGGAGAATTACCAACAAAAGATTCTCTTATGGAATTTTCGGCATCATTAGCAGAAAGACGGGACTTGACAAAAAGGGAAAAAAGATTAATAATGCAAGAATCAGAAAGCCCAAATCAGATGATGGCACTAGCAGCAGCAGTAACTAACCTAGGTAGGTTTGATTCAAACCTTGATGACCATAGCAATGCAAATATAACTCGTCAATGTATCGATGTAATTGCAAAATTCCCTACAATTGTAGCTTATAATTACAATGCTCTTGCTTTCTACACCGAAAAAGGTGGAATGAGAGATCCTGACAAAAGCCTAAGTACTGCAGAAAATTTCTTATACATTCTTAATGGTGAATTGCCAAATCCAAGGATAGCACATATTTTAGATATAGCCCTTGTTTTACACGCAGAGCATGGTGGTGGAAATAACTCAACTTTTAATGTTAGGTCATCATCATCAACAGATAATAATATCTATATGGCACTTAGTGGTGGCATAGGTTCTTTAAGCGGCACAAAACATGGCGGTGCTAATGAATGTGTTATGCATATGATGAGTGATCTTAAAGCATCAATCCCCAGTAAGAGATGGGAGAACAAAGCATCAATAAAAGCATATCTAAGAAGGATACTTAACCATAAGAATGAAGAAGTTGATAAGATATATGGGATTGGTCACGCCGTATATACTCTATCTGACCCTAGAGCAGTAATCTTTAAAAGGATCGTTGAGGAGCTAATTAACGGCGATCTGATAATTGATAATGGATCAAGAGAACAATTAAAGAGGGATTTTGCTCTTTACCAAACTGTTGCAGAGGTAGCTTGCCCACTGTTAGAACAAGAAAAAGGGAAAGTATCGGCCCCAAATGTTGATTTTTATTCTGGTCTAGTTTATACTGCCATGGGTATACCTACAGAGATATTTACTCCATTATTTGCAATGGCTAGAGTTGCCGGCTGGTCTGCACATAGCATAGAACAAAGAATCCAGGGGGGGTTATTGAGACCTGCTTATGCATCCACTATAGAGGGAATTAAACCTTATATGCCAATGCAACAAAGAACTCAAGCCTAATACCCAAACCCACTACTTTTTATTATTTCTTTTTCAGAAGTTATCAATAAACCTTCAACTGAATCTAAACTCTCAATTAATTCTAAACCATTAATAGGACCTAAAACAAAAACACTAGTAGCAATAGCATCTGTATCCATTGCTGTAGAACTAATTATTGTTACAGATATTAGTGAAGTAGCACTATATCCATTACGAGGATCAACTATGTGGTGAAATTTCTTACTCTCATCAAAATATCTTTCATAATCTCCTGATGTAGCAACAGAATTATTATCTACTGGAATTATAGTTATATAATCACTTTTATCTCGAGGATTTTGTAAAGCAACCTGCCATGCAGAAGTTCCTTTATTACCAATAGCTCTCACATCTCCTCCTGCATTAACTAAAGCTCTACTAATACCTTTCTCCAAAAGAACGCCAATAGCTTTATCAATAGCATAACCTTTAGTTATCCCACCTAAAGTGATCTTCATCCCTTGTGCTCTTAATAATATCAATCCTTCTTTAAGAAATATATTATTATAATCAACCAAAACCAGAGTATCATTAATTTCTCCAGCAGTAGGTGGCCTACTTAATTCCTGGAAACTATGTTTATACAAATCTAATATAGGTTGCACTGTAATATCAAATGCACCATCGCTTATTTCCCCAAAATATTTCGCAGTTTCTATATTCAAAATCAATTCTTCAGACGGATCTTCAATATGTCCTTGTTTATTTAACATATAAACTTCAGACTCATTATTATAATTACTTAACAAATCATCAATCCTTTTTATCTCACTAAAAGCAGCTTCAACAGCCTCTCTTGCATTATCTAAATCCTCATCTAAAACAGTAATAGTAACTGTAGTCCCCATCAGTTCCTTAGTTTCCTTAACCTCATTGATTATAGTACATGAACTAAGCATCAAAACCAATAAAATTAGTATTATTCTCTTCATAAATTAGTAGAAAAGTCTTGTTTTTTTAAATATTATCTTTCAGCACCATAATATTTAAAAACCATTACAAAAATCTTTGATTAGATGGCATCTTTTATGGGAGGAATTCATCCTTCTTACAATAAAATATCAAGAAAATCAAAAATCGAGGTAGCTCCAATACCTAAAACTGTTGTTTTACCATTACAACAACACATAGGAGCACCATGTGAGCCTCTAGTTGAAAAAGGAGATAAAGTAAAGATAGGTCAAAAGATAGCTGAATCCAAAGGATTTGTCTCAGCTCCAATACATTCATCAATTTCTGGTGTTGTCAAATCAATAGAAGATATGCCTCATCCTATTTTTACAAGGGCAAAAGCGATCATTATAGAGTCAGAAGGTCCTTTAGAATATCATGAATCAGTAAAAAAAAGAGATAATGTAAATGAACTTTCTCCAAAAGAACTTATTGGTATAATAAAAGAAGCAGGAATTGTGGGTTTAGGGGGAGCAGCTTTCCCAACACATGTAAAGTTAAGCCCCCCACCAGATAAAAAGATTGATACAATAATTCTAAATGGAGCAGAATGCGAGCCATACTTAACTTGCGACCATAGATTAATGTTAGAAAACACAGAAGAAATAATTAAAGGTTTCATGCTAATAAAAAAGATCCTTAATGCAAAAACAGCTATTATAGGTATAGAAGACAATAAAGAAAATGCAATAGCTTTCATGAAGAATAAGATACAAGATCTTAATTTGACAGACCAATTAACTGTCCAATCATTACATACAAAATATCCTCAAGGAGGAGAAAAGATGCTTATTGCAGCATCAACAGGTAGAATTGTTCCTGCAGGTGGTTTACCTATGGATGTCGGCTGCTTAGTAAGTAATATTGCCACATGTAAAGCTATTTATGATGCTGTTTGGGAAGGAAAACCAATTGTTGATAGGGTAGTAACAATAACTGGTGCAGTAAAACATCCTAAAAATCTTTTAGTAAGGGTAGGTACTTCATACAAAGAACTAATAGAACACTGTGGTGGATCAAAAGGCCAAGTAGGTAAATTAATATCTGGTGGACCTATGATGGGTATAGCTCAGTTTTCTTTAGATGTTCCAACAATAAAAGGAACTTCAGGAATATTAATTCAACTAAAAGATGAAGTTCTAAAAGATGAACCCAAAGATTGTATAAGGTGTAGCAGATGTGTTGACACCTGTCCTATGAATCTTATGCCAACAACTATTTCAAAATTAGCGGCACATGGTGAAATAGATAGAGCAGAAGAAAATTTTGCCACAGATTGTTTTGAATGTGGTTGTTGTGCTTATGTTTGTCCAAGTAAAATACCTTTAACTCATTGGATAAAATATGCAAAGAGCGAGATCATAAGGAAAAAAACATGTAATATTGAATAGATTAAGATGTCAGAAGAACAAGAAAAGAAAAAACAATTCGAAGATGCGATGAAGCAAGTTTATGGTAGCAATAGGTCTACTGATTCATCTGATAATAATAAAGAATTACAAGAAAAATCTAATGATGTTCGTGAGATATTAGGTAAAGACAAAAAAAATGAAGTAAAGTTTGTACAAAAAGAGTCAGAAGATAATAAAATTAAAGACGAACCAAAAAAAGAAGTAAAACCTCTTGAATTAAAGGATCCTATTGTTTCATCAAATCCACATATAAGAGATCACATCAATATCCCAATCATAATGTGGTCAGTTATTTTGGCTTTAATGCCTGCAACTATGGCAGGAATATATTTCTTCAAAATAAAAGCACTATTGATAATAATAACAAGCATAGCTTCAGCAGTTATAACTGAGTTAGTTATACTAAAATTAACAAAAAAACCAGTAGTTATAGATGGTTCTTCTATATTAACTGGTTTGTTATTAGCCTTAATTTTATCTCCAGCTGTTCCATTATGGGTTCCATTTTTAGGTGCGGCTTTCGCAATAGCAATAGGAAAGATGATATTTGGAGGTTTAGGCCATAATATCTTTAATCCAGCTTTAGTTGGAAGAGCATTCCTAGTAGCTTCCTTCCCAGCTATAATGACAACATGGCTACTACCTGATGGAACAACCGGTGCAACACCTCTTGGAGCATTAAAATTAGAAGGAATAAGAACAACATATTCAAAATTATTCTTAGGAAGCATTGGTGGTTGTATTGTTGAAACATCAGCCATCGCTTTATTGATAGGTTTAATTTTACTATTGTTTCCACCATTAATGAAACATAAAAAACCAATAATCGATTGGAAAATTCCAGCAACCTATGTTGGAACAGTATTCATATTAGCAATAATTTTCAGACAAGATACAATATTCCACTTATTATCTGGCGGATTATTAATAGGAGCATTCTTTATGGCTACTGATTATGTAACAGCTCCTATAACAAAGAATGGAAGAATAGTATTTGGTATTGGTTGTGGTGTATTAACAATGTTAATCAGATTATTTGGTTCATATCCGGAAGGAGTTATGTTCGCTATATTACTTATGAACTCAGTTTCACCTTTAATCGATCGTTTCACAAAACCAAAGCCATTTGGTTATGTTGATAAGAAAAAAGAAGCTAAAAAACAAAAGCAAGAATCAGAATTAAAAGAAAAAGTAGAAAAAGATTTAAAATGAATGAAACATTAAAATTAGGTATAGCATTAATGGTTGTAGGATTAATAGCCTCTTTAGCTTTAGCTTTAACTAATCAATTCACAGTATCAAAGATCGCTGAACAACAAGAATTAGCATTTAAAGAATCTTTAACCAACGTTTTAAAAGAAGCAGATGACTTCAAACTAAAAGCTGGGCAGGATTCTTTTTATGATGCATACAAGGATGGAGAAATCATTGGTGGTGTTGTTAAAACCTCATCTGCTGGTTATTCATCAGATGTTCAGTTATTAGTAGGAATAGATCTAGATGATATAATCCAAGGATTAGTCGTACTAAATCAAGTTGAAACTCCCGGTTTAGGTGCAAATGTAGAAAAAGATTCATTCTTGCAACAATTCATAGGAAAAAACATAATGGAAGTTAAGCTAAAGAATGATGGTGGAGATATTGATGCAATAACTGGTGCAACAATAACTTCAAAAGCAGTTATCAGTGGTATGTTAGAAGCTGGAGAGAAATGTGGTTGTGGTAAAGTTGATGGAATAACAAAAGCAACAACAAAATCAAAAGAATATAATACTTCAACTACAAAAACCAATGAGACTATGAACAATAGCGACGAAGAAATTATTCCACAAAATAAGACTGAGACTATAACTTCAATCAATATAACAATATAAAATGAGTAAAAACAACTTAACATGGGAATTTGTAAAAGGACTATTTAAAGAAAATCCTATTTTTAAATTAGCTCTCGGTTTATGTCCAGCTTTAGCAGTTTCATCAGCTTTAGATAATGCATTTGCAATGGGAGCAGCTGCAACATTTGTTTTAATAGGTTCTGAAATTATAGTTGCTTTATTCAAAGATAAAATTCCAGAAAAAGTGAGAATTCCTTCTTACATAATCATAATAGCTACTTTTGTTACAATGGCTTCATTATTTATGCAAGCCTTCTCTCCTGCTTTAAACAAATCATTAGGTATCTACGTACCATTAATAGTTGTAAACTGTATAATATTGGGAAGAGTTGAAGCATTTGCTTCAAAACAACCATTGAATAAATCGATCATGGATGCTTTAGGCATGGGTGTTGGTTTCACATTAGGTTTAGCTCTGATTAGCGCAATAAGAGAACTTCTAGGAACAATGCAGCTAAAGTTATTTGGTTTAACTCTATTAACTTTGCCAGCAGAACCAGCATTAATATTCATACTTCCACCAGGAGCACTATTAGTTATGGGTTTATTATTAGGCTTCTTTAATGTACTAGGAAACAGACAAATGAAAAAAACAGGCTGTGGTGAGTGTAATGTTTGCGAAGGTGATAAAGAATGAGTACTTCATTATTTGCGATAATAATTGGAGCAATCCTGGTTAATAACTTCATATTAACAAGATTCTTAGGTTTATGCCCCTTCTTTGGAGTAAGCAAGAAAACAGAATCAGCTCTAGGTATGGGTATGGCAGTTATATTTGTCATGGGTATTGCTTCAGCTATAACCTGGGCAATCTATAATTATCTATTAGTTCCATTCAATATAGAATACTTACAGATAATTACTTTTATCTTAACTATAGCAGTATTAGTTCAATTTGTAGAATTATTCTTAAAGAAATTCAATCAAGCTTTATACAAATCATTAGGTATATATCTTCCATTAATAACAACTAACTGTGCTATATTAGGAGTAGCATTCCTTAATGTTCAGGAAAATTATAACTTTATCCAAGCATTAGTATTTGGATTATCAGCAGGAGTAGGTTTTACACTAGCTTTATTATTAATGTCAGGTATAAGGGAAAGATTAGAATTTGCTAAAGTGCCAAAAGCAATGGAAGGAATTCCTATTGCATTTATTATAGCATCACTGATGTCATTAGCATTTTTAGCATTTAGCGGGATGATCAAATGATAATACAATCTGTAGTAGTCGTAGGTGGTCTGGGACTAGCATTTGGTCTAGGCTTAGCTGTAGCTGCTAAAAAGTTCCATGTTAAAGTAGATAAGCGTGTTAGTAAAGTGAGAGATACTTTACCAGGTGTTAATTGCGGTGCTTGTGGAGCAGCAGGTTGCGATGCTTTTGCAGAAGGAGTAGTTGTTGGAGATTTCCCAGTAGATGGTTGTATCCCTGGTCAAAAAGAAGTAGCTGATAAGATTGCTGCAATAATGGGTGGGGAAGTAGGCGCTAAAAAAGAAAAGTCAGTTGCTCAATTACATTGTAATGGGAATAATGAACATTGTAAACCAAAATTTGACTATAAAGGCATAAACACATGTAAAGCAGCAACACTAATACAATCAGGTTACAAATCTTGCAGTTATGCTTGCTTAGGATTTGGTGATTGTTGTGTAGTATGTCCAGTTGATGCTATTTCAATGCAAGATAATGGTCTTCCTAAGGTAGATAAGGATAAATGCATTGCATGTGGTAAATGTGTAGAAGAATGCCCTAAAAACCTATATGACTTAGTTCCTTTAAAATCTAAAGTTCATGTTCTATGTTCAAGTAAAGATAAAGGTAAAATTGTTGTTAAATCATGTAAAGTAGGATGCATTGCTTGTAAAAGATGCGAAATAGCATGTCCAATTCCAGATAAAGCAATAAAAGTAGAAAACAATATAGCTACAATTAATTATTCTAAATGTGTTTCTTGTGGTAAGTGTGTTGATGTTTGCCCACGTAAAATAATTGTTAATGAACGAAAGAAATAATTAAGCTGTTCTTATCTCTTCAAGTATTCTATCAATTTCTCTCATTTGGGTTAGTGTTCTCTCTTTTCTCTTTTCTATTCTTCTTATCTCAGTACCTAATTTTTTCTTTAAGCTGCTAACATCTCTTCTATCTCCTCGTCCAAATTCTTTCTCCCATTGCTTAAGGCTTCTAACTACTTCAGAATATTTTCCTTCTCCAATCATCCCAAATAAATCTTCACAATGATATCTTTTATATCTCCAAAAAGAATTAGCAACCTTTGCCCCATATCTAGGATGACCTGTTTTGATAATCTTAAATTCATCAAGTGAATTAGCTTTTTTTAATCTCCAATCAACAACTCTAGATTCTAATTTGGGTATATTACTATCACTAGAGTGATTATCTTTGAATTTTGTCAATATATTATCAGCATCTATTACTCTTCCACTTGCTAAAAGCACATTTATCTTAGCAACATATTCTTTTCTAACTTCTTCTTCAGCATAACTAGTAAGCAGTCTCTCCCCTGATTTTCTTATTCTCTTTAATTCTTCCTCTACTCCAACAAAATCAAAATTATTGGAAGCTCTTCTTATATCTCTCATTTCTCCTTCTAGAGCAACTACTTTAGCATTTGCCATATTTTGTTTAGATTTGGTAGTTCCCCCATAATTTGATATACTTTCCATTAATTTTACTATTACAGCAGCAGAATCACTTTTACCTTCTCTTGCAAATTGGTTAGTAAGTGCAAGTAATTTTGAAGATGTAATATCAATAGCATGGTTTAAGTTAGTCTCTAATGGTTTAACACCCTTAACTAAACCATGAATCTCCTTTATTTGTTCAAATAATGCTTCACCATTATCTCCCATAGAGATTCCCCCATTAATCATAGAAAATACTATTCTTATTTTAGCATCAAAATCAAGCTTTCTTTTTAACAAATCATTAGACTTTTTAACTAATTTTAGATACCTATCTCTTATACTCTTTGGTACATTATTGATATTCCCCCCACCAAGTCTCATAACTTCTTTATGGATAGTATCAAGGTCTTGAACCAATTGGCCTGTTTCTCCAACTAAGATCATCTTATTCATATCTTTTTCTTCAAATTCTAGAAGAAATTGATTAAATTTATGCAAAAACGCTTCAGAGAGTTCTTTTTCATTTTCTTCAGTGCCCCCTTTTCTATAAACCTCAACTAATCTAGTACCTATACTATGTACAGCATTTAATTCTTTAGCAGACTGAGCACTCATAGCTTTAACTTGTTGAGCACTAAAAAATGCAGCTAATACTGAAGCTATTGTAGCATATTTAATCATGCTTCTTGTTTTTCCAAATAATGGCATATTTCTCACTTTATTTTATTATTTTAAATAATTTTCTAATATGGTAACCAAAACCTCTTAGAAATTAAAAATTTCTAACACTTTACGTTTTTCACTTAGTTCAAAACCCAAAAGTTTAAATTAAACAAATTTTTCTAAAATCATTATGAAAATAGTTATAATCGGTTTAGGAACAGCTGGTTTTGCAGCGGCATTAGCAATTAAAAAACAAGATAGAAAAGCAAAAATAACTATAATAGATAAAAAAGACTTTAACTTACTTCATTCTTGTGGTTTACCTTATGTTTTAGAGAGAAAGATCTCACAATTTTCAACAATAAAACATGATATCAATGCTAAATTAATGAATATTGAAATAATAAATAATGCAAAAGCAACTAAAATAGATCATAATAATAAAAAAGTCATATACCAAAATAAAGAAGGAGAAGTTGTAGAAACAAATTATGATAAACTAATCATAGCTCCAGGATCATATTCATTTATCCCACCTATATCAGGAGTTGAAAACAATAACTATATCTACAAAGTTGCTGACTTAAAAACAACTGAAAAATTAGACCAAGCAGTAGAAAATTCAAAATCTGCAATAGTTATAGGTGC
>CAYUUQ010000016.1:0-11862 GCA_964447875.1 uncultured Methanosarcinales archaeon
CGTCCAGCAAAATTCATCAATTTTCTATGGAGTTGCGCCCGCCAGAACTTGACGTCCTGGGCGTAATACGGGTAATAAAAGACATTAAAGAAAACATAAAAGGAAAGGAAGTAATAATAATAGAAGATATAGTTGATACAGGTTTAACAATAGATTATCTAAAAAAATATCTAAAAAATAAGAAAAAAGTAAAATCAATAAAACTATGTTCTTTGTTATCAAAACCAAAAAGAAGGAAAAAGAATATAAAGATAGACTACTTAGGCTTTACAATACCTGATAAGTTTATAGTGGGTTACGGATTAGACTATAACGGAAGGTATAGAAAACTAAAATATATTGGTGTTATAAGTGAAGATAAATAAAAAAAACTATAGAACTGTTTGGATGGATAAGAATATAATAAAGATAATAGACCAAAGAAAATTACCTCATCTCTTCCACATAATAAATATAAAAAATTACAAAAAAGCAGCTAAAGCAATAAAAACCATGGCTATAAGGGGAGCTCCAGCTATTGGAGGAATTACAGCTTATGCTATTGCTCAGGCAGCTATAAATGATAAAGAGACAATTTTCTTTAAGTTCAAAGAAAATATAAGAAAAGTCAAAGAAGCATTGATAGCTACAAGACCAACAGCTTATGAATTATTCTTTGCAGCAGAAAAAGTAGAAAATGCAGTACTACGCTCAGAAAACATAAAGGAAGCAAAAAAGAATGCTAAATATGCAGCAGATGAATATGTAAAAAGATCATTATGGGCAGGCAAGAGAATCGGAATATTCGGCCAAAAACTAATCAAGAATAATTACAACATATTAACACACTGTAATGCAGGAAGCTTAGCAACAATTGATTTTGGAACAGCTCTTGCACCAATAGTATTCTCAAAATATGATGGAAAAAATATACATGTCTTCGTAGATGAAACCAGGCCAAGGTTACAAGGTGCAAGGCTTACAGCATTTGAATTAGAACATGAAAAAGTACCTTTTTCGATAATTGCAGATAATGCAGCTGGTTATTACATGCAAAAAAAAGTAATAAACATGTGTATTGTAGGTGCAGACCGAATAGCTATGAATGGAGATATTGCAAATAAGATCGGAACATATGAAAAAGCAGTTATTGCAAAAGAAAATAATATTCCATTTTATGTTGCAGCACCTTTGGCTACTTTTGATAGAAGCTTAAAAACTGGAAAAGATATTGAGATAGAAGAAAGAAATGCAGATGAAGTGCTTAAGTTAATGGGGATTCGTATTTCAACCAGAAAAGCTCATGCACTAAATCCTGCTTTTGACGTTACACCAGCTAAATATATAACAGGAATAATAACAGAATATGGAATAATTAAAGCAAACAAAAAAGATATTGCAAAAGCATTTGCAAAAGCAGCTAAAGATAAGAATGACAGAATCATACAAGGGAACTAAGTTTAAGACTATATTCTTAGATAAAAGGGAAATTTTTGACGAAAAGATTCCAGAACTTATTTCTTACTGTAAAGAGTTTGCAAAAATCGGATTATGCCCTAAATATGATGGTGGTTCAGCTGGAAACATGAGTTACATGACAAATAGTGGTATGATAATAACCGGTTCAAATACAGATCTAGAAAAAATAACTCCTAAAGATCTTGTTTTAGTTCAAGACGTCAATTACGAAGAAAAAGAAGTTAAGGTTATCGGGTTAATTGAACCAAGTTCAGAAACATTATTACATACAAAAATCTACGAACTACGCCATCATGTAAATGCAGTTTTTCATGGTCATGGAAAACTAAAAAGAGACTATCCAGAAACAAAAAAAGAGCAACCCTATGGTTCAATGGAACTTGTAGGAGAAGTTGAGAAAGTTTTAGGCAATAACAATATCATAATAATGAAAAATCATGGTTTTCTTAGTTTAGGTAAAGATATGGCTGATGCTGCTAAGATAGATTTAAGTTAATTTTTTAAATAAAAACCAATTATACTACAAAAAAGAGGTTCTAGGTGATTATTAGTATGAGACATATAGCGAACTATTATAATCCTATAAGAAGAAAGATAGTAGATAGTATGAATCCCTTTTTAAGATATCATCTAAAAGAGATGTTTAATAATGTAAGGGCAGCTTTACACTATCAAAGACCAGATATGTTCACCCTTATAGCTATAGAAACAACTTCCCTATGCAACAGAGTGTGTAGTTATTGTCCTGAATCTAAACAAGAATTAAGAAGTCAAAGATTTCATGGTGATATGGAAGAAGATATATTTCATAAGATAGTAGATGAACTTTCTTCTCTTGGTTATAAGGACAATGTTCAATTATCAAATTATGGTGAACCCCTATTAGATCAAAGTCTTGTTAGTCGAGCATCATTAGTAAGAACCAAGCTTCCCAAAGCACACATATATTTTGGAACTAACGGAGATTATCTAGATTCAGAAACCATGACAAAACTTATTGGTGCGGGCGTAGATGAGATAATGGTTACTAACCATAATAGTGGTGGAGTTTTTTCTGATAATATGATTGAAGTCATATCTCATCTTGAAAGAAATCCAAACATAAGGGATCATGTTCATATTCGGTCGGGACTAACTAGGTTGCTTACTCGTGGAGGACTTATCGAAGTACCAATACCGATGAGAATGGATGGCGAATATTGCAGACAAGGACAACATACTATTACTATAAATGCAGAAGGAAATGTAGTTATCTGCTGTAATGATTATCTTGGGGAAGTTGTGCTGGGGAATGTATCTGAAAATACTTTGATGGAGATATGGAATTCTGAGTATTATAAAAAATTAAGATCAGATATGAATCGTAAAGAATTTACTGAGGAGATATGCAGAAGATGCACATCTCTTACACCCTAATGTTTGTGTTGCTAACTTATCATAGCATTCTTAATATCATTCTTACACTTACAATCATCATCTTTTATCTTTGGCAATGTTTTTAAGAACAATTTAATAACATTCTCAGCATTTTGTTTAAATGTAGACATAACTTTATCAATATCTACTGTTTCACCATCTTTCCAGCAATCATAGTCTGTTGCCATAACAACAACTGAATAACATATGCCTGCTTCTCTTGCAAGTACACATTCAGGAACAGTACTCATATTAACAACATCCGAGTTCCAGCTTCTAAATAAATCTGATTCAGCTCTTGTTCCAAATCTAGGTCCTTCTATTGTAACAACAGTTCCTTTTTTATGAACCTTAAGACTTAATTCTTCACAAGACTCAATAAGTAATTTCCTTAATTTCAAACAAAAAGGTTCAGCCATTGGAATATGGCAAACATGATCTTTTTCAAAAAACGTTGACTTCCTTTTTGTAGTTCTATCTATAAACTGATCAACAATAACAAAATCTCCTGGTTTTATCTCTTCTTTTAATGATCCAGAAGCAGATGATGCTAAAATATGTGTACAGCCCTGATCTTTTAAAGCTTGAATATTGGCTTGATTAGGAACATTTGTTGGCATTATCTGATGCTTTCTTCCATGCCTACTTAATAAAACAACATCAACACCTTCAATTTTTCCAACTGTTAAAGGTGACGAAGGCTTACCATATGCTGTTTCAACTTCAATCTCTTTAGCATCTTTTATTATCTTAGGGTCTTCTAACCCTGAACCACCAATTATTCCTACTTTAACCATTATTTATCACCTTATTTAGTTCTGCCACCAAACATTAAGTCGGGGCGGGACACATCCACTAGTTCTTATAGTCCTGGGGAGGTCCAAGAGTGACAAAGTCACTCTCCTCCAAACTCCATCATTGTAAATATCTTATAACCTTTCAACTTATCCTTTCCTTTCAAATCAGGTAGATCAATCAAAAAAGAACATTCAACAATCTCTCCACCCAATTTTCTTACAAGTTCTACAGCTGCAGCTGATGTTCCTCCTGTAGCTATAAGGTCATCAACAACCAAAACTCTATCTCCTTTTTTTATAGCATCTTTATGTATTTCAACTTTATCTTTTCCATATTCTTTTTCATATTCAGCAGAAATTGTTTCAGCAGGTAATTTTCCAGGTTTTCTTACTGGAACAAAACTAACTCCTAACTTATAAGCAAGAACAGCTCCAAAAATAAAACCCCTACTTTCTAGTCCAACAACAACATCAACTTTCTTACCCCTATACCTCTCATAAAGATCATCACATGCCTCCTTAAAAGCTTCTGGATTTTGTAATAATGTAGTTATATCTCTAAACATGACACCCTTAATTGGCCAATTAGGAATAGTTCTTATTGTAGATTTTAGATCCATTGTAACGCCCCCATTCAATCTTTTTTATCAATAAGAATTAGATAATATAAAAATATTTGTGTTTATTCAGCTAAAATAGTTTGTGCGTGTCTATAGGCATTCCCAGAAACATTTTCTAAAAGTCTCAATGTAGGATTCAAACCTCTACGTATATTATCAACATAAGATCCAAAAAGTTGATCATCATTAAATACTGCCTTAAAAAGATCTTGGTTACGAGATAATGCCTCTACCCCATAACAAAAAGGAAGTAGTAATTTGCTATTCTCTTGCCACATTTGTCTTAATCTATTTTCTTGACCAAATCTCTCTAAAGTATCATAAGTATCTCCTAATGCAGAAACTAACCTCTCATCTCTAGTCTCTAAATCCCGGTACATTTCATCCTGCCAACTAGTTTTCTCTTCTCTCTTAACCTTACTTTCTACTACTACAACTTCAGGTCTTAAATGATCAAGTAATTCATTTGGACCAACAGAATAATCAACTGAACTCAATACCTGATCATCAGCATTTTTTATTGCTGAAATAAGTTTTCCATATAACCTATCTCCAAGTTCATTCATAGCTGTTACATGTAATATTACATCTTTTCCTAAATCACTAGAACATTCAAAATATTCAATAAGGCTTTGATATTCTCTATCATTTCCCATCGAAAGACTAGTTAACTGAGCAGCATTTCTATCATTTACCCATTCAGACCTATTCGCTACTAATAATCTTGCACTTCTAGATCCTTCTTGTATCAACATATCAACAATTCCAATAACAGAACCATAACCATCTATTGCCCCCATACTATAGTTAACTATCAGATCCCTATAGTCTTTAGCATTAATGCCTGCTCCCTTAGCGATATAGTTCTTAATAATTTCTGGCTGACTTGTTGCAAAACTAACAACTCTTGCATATTCAGCATTAGTTGCATCTCCTGTTAGGTATCCAATGTCTCTTATTCTAATTCCACTAGCTTCAACACTCTCAAAGCCAGGAACCATATCTCTAATAGCAACCTCTCTTCTTCTATCTCCTTTTCTTGCATCAACAATTCTTAATGCAGGATTATGATCCTTAAGTCCACCGAATCTTCTATAACTGCTTTCATTTGCTCCTATCCAATCTAGGCCAGCTTTTGTTATCCCACTATCTCTTAATAATCTATGAAATACTTTCCAGTTATTGTTTGACTTTACTTCTTCAACTAGACCCATACTATTTCCCATATCTCTTATAGTATTTGCTAGATCATTAGAATATGCCCTCACTATATCATTAGGTAACAATTGTGCAGTTTCAGAAAGATGTCTTACAATAGATATAGTATCTTTGATAGATCCAGATTGTTGTTGTTCAAGATAACAGACAACACTTAATGTAAGATTACCCACCTCACTCAATAGTGATTGATAATCCCTTGAAGTTTCATCCACAAGCCCCCTTTTTTTCACAAGCTCCCTTAGTTGCATAGGTGTTACACCAGCAGAAATAACTTCATTTACACTCCCTGTACTTCTTAACTGTTCCAAATACCCATCAAGATTTTGGAGTCTTCCTACACAATCTTCAAGATCTACTGTCCCTGGATTATTAAATACATTTCTAAGTCCAGAAATAGCATTTCTTTCAAAAAAGATTAGACCAACCTCTTCATTATTAATAAGATCCATATATTGAGCAATACCACCATCATTCCATCCAGTAATATCTGTCATAACATCAGTGAATCTACTAAGACTTTCAACAACAGATCCTTTTTCCATTACAGCACCCTTCATAGGTCCACTAACGACTTTTAATAGTTGTTCTTCTGAATTATTCCTCATATTTAATTAAAACTACACATTTCTTTAAAAACTTTTTTATAATATTAATTACTAAAGAATAATAACAAATAATGAAAAAAAGAAAACTAAAATAGAATTACTGAAAATAAGGTAATGTCGAAAGCTTTGCATCTGTTGTAATATTCATCCTCAATCTTATTAGTCCAGCTTCATCTCCTGTTGTGGGTAAGTGTGTGATGTGCATTTCACACCCAGCCAATTCTTTTAATTTATCCAAAGCTTTTTTAGCATTTTGATTTGTAGTTGAGCTCATTGCTAAAGCAATCAAAGTTTCATCAGCATTCAATGAAGATGTTTTTTTATCAAGTAGATCCTTTTTCATATTTGTTATAATCTTAATCACATCTGGACTTATTAAATCAATATTATCTTGGATATTTGCTAATTGTTTAACAGCATTTAAAATAACTGAAGACTCTACATGCAATAATGACGAATTTTTTCCAGTTATTATTTCTCCATTCTTTAATTCAATTGCTCCACCACAAAATACGCCCTTAAATCCCTTTCCATCTTTCTCCGCTTCTTTTGCAGCATTTCTTGCTTCTTTTACAATCTTTCTATCTTCTGGTTTAACATTAACCTTCTCCATTATCTTTTCAATTTGATCTATTGTTTCTTGAGTTTCTATACCTTCAACTTTTTCTCTTCGATATCTGAAATATCTTCTTATGATCTCCTGTTTTGCAGCTTCTTGGCATACATCATCATCTACAATACCTTCTTTTGCCATATTAACTCCCATATCTGTAGGAGATTTATATCCAAATGGAGATTTTTCTCCAGTAATTTCTTCCATTAAATTGATTAAAATATCAAAATTTTCAATATCTCTGTTATAGTTAACAGCCATTATCTCATAAGCTTTTTTATGAAATGGATCAACCATATTTACATCAAGTAAATCTGCAGTGGCAGCTTCATACGCAACATTAATTGGATGATCTAAAGTTAAGTTCCAGATGGGAAATGTTTCAAATTTTGCAAAACCAGTTTTCAACCCCTTTTTTCTTTCATGATATATCTGGCTAAGGCAAGTTGCCATCTTCCCATAGTTTCCTCCAACTCCTGTAATGATTATAAGTTTTTTTTGTGTTTTGATATATTCTTGTTTATCATAGCCTTCCATAACTCTTTTGATATCTGTAGGGTATCCAACAATTTCATTATGGACATATACATTCATACCAAAATTCTCTAATTTTTTCTTAAATTTATTTACAGAATGTTCATTATTATGTCTTGTTATAACTACAGTATTAACATTTAAACCAAAATCCCTTATATCACTAATATCTTTTAATGTTTGATTGTCATAAGTTAACCCAAAATCTCTTCTAACTCTGCCTCTTTCAATATCTTTTGCACTAACACAATAAATTATCTCGATATCGCCTAGTTTTTTTAATAATTCAACTTTTGCTGTTGACTTATAGCCTGGTAGAACTCTAGCTGCATGTAGATCATAGCAAAGTTTTCCACCAAACTCCAAGTAAAGACGTTCAAATTTGCTAACTCTTTCTAAAATTCTCTTTGTTTGTTCTTTGATATATTTGTTTGTATCAAAACCTATCTTCTGCATTAAGATATTAATTCTTAAGTCATATTTAAAACTTTCTCGAAAATAGATTAAGATCATGCAAAAAATTTATAAACAATAACTCATTTATGTTTTTATTACGGGGAGTTCTCTCAATTTATCGTCGACAAAACCGAAAAATATATTAATAGGTTATTATTTCTCTTATATACTTGAGACATTAAGTTTCAAGGACTTTTGTCGAAATGCTTGGAAATTTTTCATCGCATTTCTTCCAGATTAGTCTTTCTAAAGAAAGATAATCTTTCTAAGTCCTATTTTGAGGTGATTATCAATGACTAAATTTATTGTTGTAGCTGGTGGTGTAATTTCAGGAGTAGGTAAAGGTGTCACTACAGCTTCAGTTGGAAAGATTCTTCAGGAATATGGTTATAAGGTAACTGCAGTTAAGATAGATCCATACATAAATTATGATGCAGGAACATTAAGGCCAACAGAACATGGTGAAGTATGGGTAACGAATGATGGTGGAGAAATCGATCAAGATCTTGGAAACTATGAACGTTTTTTAGGTATAGATATACCAAAAAGAAATAATCTAACAACTGGTCAAATTTATGGCAATATAATAGAAAAAGAACGTGCAGGAAAATATTTAGGGGAAACAGTTCAATTCATTCCACATATCCCAGAAGAAATAAAAAACAGGATAAAAGAAGCATCAACTGGTTATGATTTCTGTTTAGTTGAAATAGGATGAACAATTGGTGATTATGAAAATATTCCATTTTTATTTGCAATGAAAAGTTTGGAAAGAGAATTAGGTAAAGAAAATGTAGTTTATATGTTAATAACATATCTTCCAGTTCCTTCTCACATTGAAGAGCAGAAAACAAAGCCAACACAACAAGCAATAAGACTTCTTACTGAACAAGGTATAATGCCTGACTTTATAGTTTGTAGGGCAAAAAAGCCACTAGATGATGTAAGAAAGAAGAAAATAGAATTATACGCAAATATTCGTTCAGATCATATAATCTCAGAACCTGATATTGATACAATCTATAGAATTCCTCTTGATTTAGAAAAAGAAGAACTAGGTTTAAAGATTTTAAATGAAGTAAAACTAAAACCAAAAAAACAACCAGACCTAAAAAAATGGTCTAATATGGTTGACAATATTATAGAGAGTAAAAAAGAGATAACAATAGCAATGGTTGGTAAATACTTAGATATTGGAGATTACACATTAGCAGATTCCTATATCTCAATAAATCAGGCATTAAAGCATGCTGGAGCAAACCTAAATGCTAAGATCAATATCAAGTGGATTGATTCAAAACAATTTGAAAAAGATTCATCAAAACTAAAAGAATTAAAAGATTACGCAGGATTGATTATACCTGGTGGCTTTGGTTCGTCTGGAGTTGAAGGAAAAGTTAAAGCTATTCAATACGCAAGAGAAAATGACATACCTTTCTTAGGTTTATGTTATGGTATGCAACTAGCTGTTGTTGAGTTTGCAAGAAACGTTTGCGAAATGAAAGATGCAAACACAACAGAAGTCAATGAAAAAACTCCTTACCCAGTTATCGATATATTACCTTCACAGAAAAAACTTATGGAAGAATCTCGTTATGGAGCAACAATGCGTCTAGGTGCATACGCTGCAATGCTAAAAGAAAACTCAAAAGTATTATCATTATACACAGAAGGAACAAGAATAACAGAAGATGAAGAAAGAATAAAGAAACTTAAAGATTCATTTAGGTTAGGAATATTAGAAAAAGAAAAAACAACAGTTCTAGAAAGACATCGTCATAGATATGAAGTAAACCCAGAATATATCGAAGAAATTGAATCTAAAGGCTTAGTCTTCTCAGGTTTTCATGAAAGAACAGACAACACAAAGTTAATGGAATTTATTGAACTTCCAAAACATAAGTTCTTTGTAGCAACACAAGCACACCCAGAGTTTAAATCAACTTTAACATCTCCATCTCCATTATTCTATGGTTTTATTAAAGCAGCTTTAGAGTAATTACGTAATTTTTACTACTATTTAGTAACATTAAACGAAAGATTTATAAAGGGGTTCATGTTTTCTAAATTCTATGACAGAAGCAAATGCACCAATAAACAATGCTTGGCAAATAGTTTCTAGACCAAGTCCAGATAAGAGAGAACAAGATCCAGACTTTGTATTAGCTAATAGTGCAGCTGTTGCAGATTATGCCTTGCCTAACCATGGAGACATACGTCAAGGTTACTTAAGTTCCGCCGATAGATTAGAAGTACAAAGACAAAAAAGAGAAACAGAAGCTGCTAAACAGGGGCCAGAATTATATTTATCTTAACCCTGAACATATTCTTTATTATTTTCTAAACAATATTTAGCTTTTTGTAGTTCTTTACCTAAGTAAGCTGCATGATCTAATAATGAAATCAAACCTAAGTCTATAACTTTATACAATATCTCCTCAACATTAGAACCTCTAACAACAACTTCAACTTTATTGTTTTTCTTACAATGTCCAACTTCAATTAAACCATTATTCAACCTAATAAGAAAATAACCTTTAGGATCTAGTACCCACTTCTGTTCAAACCCAGTTGCATCTATTTCCTTCATCTTAATGCAAGAACAGCCTTGTACCGTTAAATACCATTGAGATTCCATGCTCATTTGCAGCTTGTATAGCTTCTTCGTCTCTTATAGAACCGCCAGGTTGAATAATAGCTGAAATTCCTGCTTCAGCTGCTGCATCAATTCCATCTCTGAACGGAAAGAATGCATCTGATACCATTACTGCGCCTGTTGCTCTACCATCAGATTTCCTTGTAGCAATCTTTGTTGCATCAACTCTAGACATCTGTCCAGCACCAATGCCTACGGTAACTAAGTCTTTTGCATACATAACAGAGTTTGATTTAACATGCTTACAAACCTTCATTGCAAAGACCATATCTTTCAATTGTTCAGGTGTTGGTTCTTTTTTTGTTACACATATCATATCTTTTAATGTTCCTTCTTTAGCTTCAGCAGTTAATTTAGCTATATCTTCTTTTGTAGGGTTAGAATTATTAACAACTTTAACTTCATCTAGGTTCAACGAAGGAAACGTTCTTGTCTGAACTAACATTCCACCAACAACCTTCTTTGTTGTTAATAATTCTTTTACATCCTCATTATAACACATAGCTAAACTGCTTAATTTCAGTATTCTTCTATTCTTTTTAGCTGTTAATAATTCAAGCGCATCGGAATCATAATCGGGCGCAATAACAACTTCAATAAATTTATCAGCTAAAAATTCAGCACAAGCTTTATTACAGGTTCTATTCATTGCAATTATGCAACCAAAAGCCGATAATGCATCTGCATTGTAAGCTTTTTCAAGTGCAACTTCAATTTTTTCATCAACTGCAACGCCAGATGGATTTGCATGTTTAATAACTGAAACACAAGGTTCACAAAATTCTTTAACAATATTAAGTGCACCATCTGAATCCATTATATTATTGTAACTTAAAGCTTTACCATGCAGTTGTTCTGCATTTCCAATACCGGGTTCTTTACATAATGGATCAACATAAAAAGCAGCATCCTGATAAGGATTCTCACCATATCTCATATCTTGTTTTTTATTAAAAGACATGCATATTGAATCTGGAAATCCTTCTTTTTCTCTTAGATATTTAGCAATAGCAGCATCATAAACAGCAGTTCTATCAAATACTTTTCTTGCTAACTCCTTTCTTTTCTCTAAAGAAATCTCCTCATTATTCTTTAAAGCTTCTGTAACCCATGAATAATCTTCAGGATCAACTAAAACTATAACATCTTTAAAATTCTTTGAAGCCGACCTTATCATTGATGGCCCACCAATATCAATCATCTCTATAGTTTCTTCAAAACTTAATCCTTTTTTAACTGTTTCTTCAAAAGGATATAAATTAACTACAACCATATCTATCATAGTTATATCATTATCTTCTGCTTGTTTCATATGGTCAGGATTATCTCTTAAACATAATAATCCACCATGGATTTTAGGATGTAATGTCTTAACTCTACCATCCATCATCTCAGGAAAACCAGTATGTTCAGAAACATCTTTAACCTTTATGCCTGCTTCTTTTAATTTCTTTATTACTGTTGCATCATAGACAGCTGTATGAGC
>CAYUUQ010000016.1:11872-17362 GCA_964447875.1 uncultured Methanosarcinales archaeon
CCAGTTGACAATATCTCCCAGCCTAATGAATCCAATGTCTTTCCTAATTCTTCAATACCTGTTTTATCAAACACACTTATTAATGCTCTTTTTGTCATTTTAACACCCCATCAATTTAATATGGTAACATCATGATCATCTACTTTAATCTTACCATCTCTATATAGTTCAATTCCTTTGATTATAATATCCATCTCAGCCTGTTGTACTTTTGCTTTTAAAGATTCAACTGTTTCTTCATTAACAACTTCAACTTCTTTTTGTAAAATTATAGGTCCAGTGTCAGCCCCCTCATCTATAAATATAAGTGTTGCACCAGTAACATTATCACCGTTCTCAAGAACTGTCTCATGAACTCCTTTGTCCATTCCACCAGCATACTTAGGTAATAGTGAAGGGTGTATATTCATTACTTTGTTTAACCACTTTTGTACAAACCATGAACTCATTAATTTCATATATCCTATTAATAAAACTAATTCAATACCTTCTTCAACTAATAACTTATCAACTTCTCTATCATATTCTTCTCTTTCCATACCTTTTCCACTTAGAAATATTGATTTAAGATTATGATTCTTAGCTCTTTCAAGAATAAATGCATCTTCTTTATTACTTAATACAAAAGAAATCTCAACATCAGTTAATTTTTTTGATTCTATAGCATCAATTACAGCTTGTAAATCTGTTCCCCTTGTGCTACCTAGTACGGCTATCTTCAATATTTAAACCACCGTATAAAAAGAGAAAGTGTATTATTTATAAACTTTACGCCAAAGACTTTAACTGTTTAGAAAATCTTAACTATGTTGTACCATTTTTGGAGCAAGAGGCACATCTTTACTTAATTCCCTTCCAACAACTGCCATATTATTCTTATAATCTTTAATATGTTCTGATGGAACAACAGTTAATCCATAAAGTTGACTATAAACTTTCCCAGAATATTCATCAGCCCTTTCTAATAATTGATTCATCTCTTCATCACATATATTGTCTCTTACAGGTTTTGAAGTAGGCATATGACATATTCTTTCTAGTTCACCATTTTCTCCTTTTCTGAATGTAAAAATTGGTGATGCATAATTTACTTGTTCTTGAGTCTCGTGGCCAACTTTTGTATCAAATCTAAGTTTTTCTTTTCCTTCAACATATAATTGTGTTCTTGCTAATAATATAGATGGCAATGATCCTAAATTATGCTCGTATGCTGAAGTAGCCACTTCTTCATAACATTTCTTTATCCTTTCTAATCTTCCTTCTGCACTTTCTTTAGCTATCACATGACTTTTATTATATCCTCCATGTTTTGTTTCATTACTCTCTAATTCTGTTCTCATCTCTCTTAAGTCTCCCTCAAGACCATCAGATTTAGACTTATACTCTGTAGTTAATCCTTCTATTTGAGAATCCATATCATTAATTTGACTATCATATTCAGCTATTCTAGAAATATGTGCAGATTCTAATTTACCTAATTCAGTTCTTTTTTTATCTAATGCAGTTAATAGTTCATCGAACTCATATTCTCCAACAGTAGGACATTTTTCTAAAGCCACAGCTTTCGCTTTAGCTTTCCATTGATCAACTTGTTTTTGTGATACTCTCTCTTTTCCTCTACCAAAACCCAAAGCTTGCCATCCATATTTTACTGTCTCTCTTCCTTTTACTTTTTCAGTAACATAATCTCTTCTATCAGTAATTGCTTTTATTTCTGATTCTAATCTTCCTTTGTCATCATCATACGTTCTTTTTTCAGCACCAATATTTATTTCAATTCTTCTCCTAATTCCAGAAAGATCTGTTTTTCTCTGTTCATACATCTGCCTACTTTCATCTAATTCTCTTTCTGTAGCAGAAATCTTTGTACCGAGATCCTCTTTTGTGGTTTGATATCTTCTATCTTCTTCTACTCTTGATTGTTCAACAACATCTAAGTCTTCTTGAGCAGTTCTTAAAGCATATTCAACAATATCTCTTCTTAATCCAACAAATTCTTGTTCAAGTTCTGCTGCTAACTCTTGATTTATATCTCCAGCAACAAACTCTTCAATACTAACTAAATGTCTGAGATAATAACCTAATGGATCATTATCTGTAAGCATATTTCTTCTAACAACAGCCCTATCTGGACCATCTTCACTAGGAATTACTATTAAGAATTTATCTGTTCCAAAATCTTGTGGGTAATAACTTACTTCACCCAACAATCCGTTATGAATATAATGGTCATCTTCCTTTCCAACACCCAAAACATATCTAGCTTTGTTGGAACTATCTAATGGAACGCCAGTAAAATCTACCATATCTGCAAGTTCTTTACTAAAATCCACTATCCTACCATTATATTTCCTGATAGCACTTATAGTTTCATCAGATCCATCATAATTTCCAAGAACAAGATTAGCTGCTGTAATAATCAAACCATTCAGTGAGGTGATAGTATCTGAAAAACAACTACCTACTTCATATTTAGATCCAGTAGCAGCAGGCAACACACTTTCTGCTAATTGTGCACAACCCCTATTTAACCAACCATCGCCCCGCTCATCTATTCTATAAACAGTGCTTCCATCTTTTCTTGGGACAATAAATAATAGTTGCAAAAGGGATGCAAACTCTATCTCATTAAAACTGGTATTTTCAATATTTTGATCTTTTTTAAGAATGAATCATTCACTTCAACATGATTTATATCTTCTCTCATCTCAGACTTACCATAAACAACAGCTATATGTGGATTTGCACCATAACTTCTAAATTCTTCTTGCATTCCAAGAATTCTCTCTCTGAATTGTTCCATTGATCTAAAATCCATAGAATCAACAACATAAACTACCCGACTAACATTTCCTCTATCATCAAGTTTTTGTCTTCCAAATTCAGTTTGTCTTTCTTCAATAACACTCTTTAGTTCAGTAATTCTTCTTCTCGCATTAGTATAAACAGAATTATTTCCTAATTGATCTCTAGCTTCAGTTAATGTGCTATTTAAAGCACCCAGATCAGTATATCCTTCATCAATTAATCCAGAAACTTCATCTAAAAAACCAACATATCTATTTGCTAGGTCAATATGATCAAAATCATCTAAACTTCTTGCTTCTTCTAATAATTCTGCAGTTAAGGAACCATTAGAAAGAGCTCTATTAACTCTATCTCTTAAACCGACAGTTTTTCCTTTTCTTTCAAATAATTCTAATAAAGCAATTCTTCTGTCTCTAAAAAGTTCATTTGCTCCGTCATATTGTTCTAATGCTCTCAAATCTCCTAAAGTTCTTTCATACCTTGATTGATTCCATTTTTTATCTAATGCACTATATATTCTTAAACTTCTATTAAGTTCTTGTTCACCAGCGCCATTAGGCCTATTAGTTTGTACATTAGATTTTGCTTCATGAACAGTATATCTATGAACCACATTTTTATTTCCATCTTTAAAAACATATTCTCCATTAAAAACAATTTGATGAACATCATTATTAAAAGCATAATTCCATGCACTAACTAATGGATCAACATCTTCTACACCCCCAAAATCTTGATGTACACTATCTCCTTCTTCCATAGCAAGTAAGCTTTGATATAAGTCCATAGCTGCTTCAACCCTTGGAGCCATATCTTCTATATCATCTAGTCTTTTCTTTCTTTCTATTATTTCATTTCTAAAATCAGAAACTATATTCCCTGTTTGATCTCTGTCTTTTCTTGCACCTTCTTGATGTCCAAGCAGATGATTAGGTCCTAAGAAAGTATCTATGCCGTTTAAAATAAACTCATTTAATCTAGTAAGTTGATCTTCAGAAACAGCAGATAATGAATAAGCTACAGGATCACTAAACCTATTAGGATTTTCTATCCAATCAAGAACCAGTTCCTCCTCTTTTTTTCCAGCAATTTCATATAATACTGCAGCAGTACTTCCATGACTACCAAAAATCCTATGCATCATCTCATTTTCTGCTAAATCAGGATTATGTACATCATATTCTTCAGCTAGTCTTTTAGCTAGTTCACTATCAGCATTTAATAGTACATCATCTAAAGTTCCCATTATCAACTAGAAAAATCATTTATCCTTTAAAAAGCTTTCGGATTTTATACTACTTTATAGTAGTATATAAAATAAAAAAATTAAATATATTCTTTATCCTTAAGATTAGCTTCAATTCTTCCCGAAACATCACCAACAACAGCCTCAAATTCTTGCCCAGTTATCATCTCAAATAACTTAATATATTTCTTAGATAACTCAATAACAAGTTCTTCAGGGGCTTCTGGTAATGTTTCATCTTTATATGGATCACAATGTTCTTTGAACCAAAGTCTTAGGAATTCTTTGTCGATATTCTCTGGTTCCTGATCATTTGAAAATCTCTCTTCATAACTATCCTTTAGCCAATATCTTGAGCTATCTGGTGTATGAATTTCATCAATTAGATAGATTTCACCATTTTCATCATAACCAAATTCATACTTTGTATCAACTAAAATTAAGCCATTCTTAGATGCGATTTCTTGACCACGAGCAAATATTTTTCTGGTTTTATCAGCAACATAATCCCACTGTTCCTGAGTCATAAGTCCTTGTTTAACAATTTCTTCAGCAGATATTTTCTCATCGTGTTCTTCATCTTTTGTTGTCGGAGTTATTATCGGTTCAGGAAATTTCTGGTTTTTCTTGAGTCCCTCAGGTAAAGTATTTCCACAAAATTCTCTTTCTCCTTTTGAGTAAGCTGTCCATGCAGCAGTACTAGTAACTCCTGTTATATATCCTCTAATGACAAACTCAACTGGAAATACTGTAAGTTTCTTTTGTACTGATGTATTTGGATCAGGAAACTCAATTACAGAATTTTGTATAATATCTTTTGTTTGTTCAAACCAAAATTTAGATGTTTGTGTTAGAATTTGACCTTTAAATGGAATGTTTGCAAGATTTCTATCAAATGCTGATTGTCTGTCAGTAGCAATTAAAAAAACCTTTCCATCTTTTTCATATACATCTCTAACTTTTCCGTCATACTTTTTTCCTAACTGTAAGTCAGTTCCTTTTAATGTAAAATCAATTTGTTTTTTTATATCTTCATCAGTTATCATTTTGTACCTCCAAGTCTCCTTTCAAAACCTTCTCTTTTCCTTCTTGTCTTAATCCTTTAAGTTTATCATCAAACTTACCATCAATATTAAGAATCTCGACTGCAGATATTGCAGCATTGTCTCCTCTGTTTGCTCCAACCCATAGGCCATGTCCAGAATGTTTTAATATATTCAATGCAGCCTCTGCTTTATCATCATCCTTTAACAATAAAGGACAATATATAATTAAAGCATCCTTTGGTTCAATTGGTTCATCAAATAAAGTAAACATAATATTAACACCATTTAAGTCAACTTCTTCAGAGAATTTGTAGTTAATCTCTAATTTATCTAAGATATCAGTTGCTTTCTTAACAGCTTTACTATCTTTTTCTCCAACAATATTTATGC
>CAYUUQ010000017.1:0-17257 GCA_964447875.1 uncultured Methanosarcinales archaeon
TGCGAATGAGCAAATAAATAAATTTAAGGAGTTTATCGAATCTAATTACTATGAAGAACTATTAGAAAATATAAGAAAAGACAAAAAAGTAATAGTAATTGATTTTTCTGAACTGGCTAAGTTTGATCATGAGTTAGCTGATTTATTATTAGATGAACCAGAAGAGGTTATTAAAGCTGCTGAGATTGCTGTTGATCAATTTGACTTGCAGGAAAAAAACATAAAGATAAGGTTTAATAGTTTACCAGAATTAAAAAAGTTACTAGTAAGAAATATAAGGAGTAAACACCTTGGAAAGTTCTTTTATTTTGAAGGTGTTGTAAGGCAGAAATCAGATGTAAGACCTCAAGTTACATCAGCAAAATTTGAATGTCCTAGTTGTGGTAATATAATCAATGTTTTGCAGCTTGATCAAAAGATGAGGGAGCCTTCAAGATGTGGTTGTGGTAGAAAAGGAAAGTTTAAGATGTTAAGTAAAGAACTAATTGATGCTCAAAGATTAGTTTTAGAAGAGATTCCCGAAGACATTGACAGCGGAGCCCAACCTAAAAGGATGAGTGTTTTCTTAAAAGAAGATTTAGTAAGTCCATTAACAGAAAGGTACACTAACCCAGGAAGTAGAGTTTTAGTTACTGGTTATGTAAAAGAGGTTCCCATAATTGGGAGAGATGGTGGAAAATTAACAAGGTTTGACTTGATGATAGAGGCCAATTATATAGCTGGTGTACAAGAGGATTTCTATGAAATTGAAATTTCTGAAGAAGAAGAGATAAAAATAAAGGAAATAGCTAAAGACCCTAAAGTATATGAACATATTGTTAATTCGGTTGCACCTAGTATCTATGGTCATGATAAGATCAAAGAAGCGATAGCTTATCAATTGGTTGGTGGAGTTAAAAAAACAAGAGGAGATGGTGTAAGGACAAGAGGAGACGTTCATGTTTTACTTTTAGGAGACCCAGGTAGTGGGAAATCTCAATTATTAAAGAGAGTTTCAAAGATTGCGCCAAAAGCAAGATTTGTTTCTGGTAAGGGTGTTTCAGGAGCAGGTTTAACTGCTGCAGTTGTTAGAGATGAATTTTTGAATGGTTGGAGTTTAGAAGCAGGAGCTTTACCTTTAAGTAATAATGGTTTCTGCTTAAGTGGTGATACTGAAATATATATGGCAGATCATTCTTTAATAAAAATTGAAGATATATATGATAGGTTCAAAAAATGGAATAGAAAGCAAGAGGTATTTTACTTAAATCCTAAAACATATGAATACGAGAAAGCTAATGTGATCAATGTTTCAAAAAGAACTGTAGATAAAGTATATTCTATTGAAACAGATACTCAACAAAAAATAATCGCTACTGCTGAACATCCTTTTGCAAGATGGGACAATGGATTAAAGTGGACAAACGTTTCTGATTTAGAAGTAGGTAATTGCTTATTTGTGCCCAGACATTTTCCGATAAACTGTAAAAATGATCCTAAAAATAATTTATTTTATCTATTGGGTTTGATTGCTACTGATGGCCATTTATCTAAAAAGAAATATGTTACTAGGTTCTATACAACATCTAAAGAATTGAAATCAGATTTTGAGGAATTGTGTTTAAAGGTATTTGAAAAAAAAGCAGGAGTAAGCAGAGATAAAAGAAGTGAAAGCTATCAAATACATATAAGCTCAAAAAATATACATGGATTGATAAATTCTTATGGAATTCCTATTGGAGATAAAACAAAAAATAAGATAATAGCTGATAAGATTATTAATTCTGGTATAGAAGAGATAAAATCATTTATGGTAGGAATTATCAATGGTGATGGGAGTGTATCTAACAGAAAAGGAGGAGGGATTATAGATATTATTTCTGGAAATAAAGAAAATGTTATTTTATATCAAAAACTTCTCAGGAAATTAGGGATTATCAGCAGAACCCACAAAATAAACTCTAAAGGTGGGGGAGTAGTAAAAATGGGGGATTATACTCAATATAAATTGAGTATAACTGGGATTTCGAATATTAAACTGTTATATGATGAGAGATTGATTAGCCATAAAAAAGAGGCATTAGATAAGATAATAAACAGATTAGATAATTCTTGGAAAATACCCAAGATTTCTAATATATTGAAAAAACTTAATAAAACAATTCCTTGGTTTGAGAAAAATATATTATATGCGAATAATATAAGATTATCTAGAATAAAAGAAGATTCTTGCGTTACTAGATTATCATTGATTAACGCTTTTGGTGATTTAAAGTTGTGTAATCCTGCAAAAAAGACAAATGAATTTGATGAGATAAATAAGATACTTGAAAATCAAATAATTTTCCCAAAAATAAAGGGCATTAAAGAAATAAACAGAAAAACAGAGGTTTATAATATACAAATTGATAAAAAAGATAACCCCAATTTTGTAGCTAATTTTTTAGTTGTCCACAATTGTATGATAGATGAAATGGATAAGATGAGTCCTGAAGATACATCTGCCATGCATGAAGCTTTGGAAGGGCAAACTATCACTATAAGTAAAGCAAATATTCAAGCTACACTAAGATGTGAAACAACTGTTCTTGCAGCAGCTAACCCAAAATTTGGAAGATTTGACCCATATGATATCATAGCTAAACAGATAAATATGCCGCCTGCATTGATAAACAGATTTGATTTGATATTCCCCATAAAGGATTTACCAGATAAGACTAAAGATAATTTATTAGCAGACCACATATTAAAATTACATAAAGCGCCGGACACTGAAAATCCAGAAATCGATACAGATCTTTTGAAGAAATATATATCATATGTTAGACAAAATTCTAATCCAAAATTAAGTGATGAAGCGATGGAAGAATTGAAAAAATATTATGTTGAAATGAGAAATAGTGGAAGTGAAGAAGGAGGAGTTAAGTCTGTACCAATATCTGCAAGGCAGCTAGAAGCATTAGTAAGATTGGCTGAAGCTGCTGCTAAATTAAGATTAGCAGAGGAAGTCACAAAGAAAGATGCTCAAAGAGGAATTGATATGTTGCATTATTGTTTAAGTCAAATAGGAATTGATCCAGAGACAGGAAAGATAGATATAGATAGGATTGCGACAGGAATTTCTTCTTCACAAAGAAACCATATAATAACTGTAAAAGAGATTATAACTGAGTTAGAGAATAAGATAGGAAAAACTATACCGATAGATGATGTGGTAACGGAGGCAAAGTCAAAAGGTGTAGAGGAAGATAAAGTAGAAGAAGTATTGGAAAAACTAAAAAGATCTGGAGATATATTTGAACCAAGAAGAGGTTTTGTACAGAAGATATAAAATGGTAGATCAAATAAAAAGACATACTGCATATAAAGTTAGAATAAAAGATATAATTGACTCTAAATATATTAAGGGAGAAGGAGAATGGTCACCTAATTATTTAGAAGTGGGAATTTTAGAAGTATCTAGAGTTAATTTGATGGGTGTTTTGGTTTCAAATCAAACTGAACAAAATTACCATAACATGCTAATAGATGATGGTACAGGAAGAATAACTGTAAGGTCTTTTGAAGATATAAAGAATGATGTTAATGTTGGAGATATTGTTTTAGTTATAGGTAGGCCAAGGGAATACGGAAATGAAAGATACATTGTTCCAGAGATAATAAAAAAAGTAGAAGATAATGGATGGATGGAATTAAGAAAATTAGAGTTAAAGACTGATGAAGTTACTGTTGAGAATAATGAATTACAAGAGATAGTTGATGAAGATACTCCAGTAGAAGAAGAAAACCTAGCTGAAGTTAGTGACCCTACGACAAACATATTTGAAATTATAAAGAAGAAAGATAGTGGTGATGGCGCAGATATGCAAGAGATAATAGATACATGTAATGTTGAAAATTGTGAAGGTATAATAAAAAACCTTTTAGAAACAGGAGAGGTTTTTGAGATAAAACTTGGAAAATTAAAAGTTTTGGAATAGGTTTAGAATAATAAGGGAGTTATATATGATTCTATAAGTGCAGCTATAAGCAATAGAAATACTGCTATTATAATAAGGTCTGATGCATCTAAGAGAATATGCTCAAATTTTTTTGAAGAGAAGTCGTGTCTTATTATAGCTATAGAAATTATCCCTCCTGCAAGACCTGCAACAAAATAAGCAAATATCTCAGGTATTCCATGGATCATGTACCTTAATAATCCTAAAGAGGTCATGTGAAAATATGAGAGTGCTGTACTGACATTACTTCGTACAAAATTTCCGATAGCTACACCGATAACTGATGCGTTCCAAGTTAAGATAAATATTGCACCGGCACCATATAAAAATGCAAATAATACACAAAATACCATAACTTTGATGTTATTTAGTAATATCCTACCAAAAAGTCCAGTTGTACCAGCAACATTTCCAGTAACGCGATTGTTTATATCTGCTATTGTTTGAGATTGTATGTTGAATAAAAGATTAACTGTGTTTTGTGGAACAAAAATATACCAGAGAGCAAAAGAAACTGTTAAACCTAAAAAAAGATATATGAAAAAAGATAATGCTCTACTATGTTCTTTAAGTAATGTAACTTCTCTGTCTATATTCAGGTCTTTTTTTTCTTCAATCTTTATAGTTGTATACATTATTGGTATACATGCCATTACTGTTAAAAATACCATAACTAAGCTAGCATGTTGACTAAAGACCCAAAGGCTAATTATCACTGCTATAGAAGAATATATTACACCTATAAAGAACATTTCCCATGGTTCTCTTTCGGCTGTGAATGGATTTATTATTGACTCTAAGACCATAAAAAGATAATTAGCTAGAGGGTTTATAAAATTTTTGATTAGAATATTAAAAACATTAACTTTAAATAACAACATAGGTTTTCGATAGGTATGGATTATAAAGATATGCTACAAAAGGCAAGAAAAGAGTTGCCTACTTCAGTATTTGAAAAAGCCAGATTTGATATACCTAAAGTTAAAGGTCATCTACAAGGAAATAAAACAATAATTTCAAATTTCTTACAGATAGCAGGAATATTAAGAAGAGATGTGAATCATATGTTAAAGTATATCTTAAAAGAACTAGCAACACCCGGAGAGATCAAAAAAAGTGGATCTGTGATTATGGGTTCTAAAGTTCCTGCATCCAGAATAAATGAAAAAATAAAGAAATATGCTGAAGAGTTTGTATTATGTAAAGAATGTGGAAAACCAGACACAAAGATAATGAAAGAAGGACAATTTTCTTTTATTAAATGTACTGCGTGTGGTGCTAAATATCCAATAAAATCAAGAATTTAAAAAAATCAAGAATTGGTTTTTAGCAAATTTTAGTTAATTAACTAAAATTTAACCAAACCATTGACCTAATCCTACTTGTTTTTCTTTTTCCTTACCAAAAACATCTTCAACTCTTCTTTTAGTCAATTCTAAGGTTTGCTTAAGATATGAAGGTAAGTTATATTTTTTTGCTAAACTTATTGATGGTTCTAAATATTTTATGATTGAGCCTTCTGAAATTGTGAATATTATTTTGCCGCCACATTTACATTTTCCAGATAATGGGGGCCTACGATATTTTTCGTTGCAACTAACACATCTAAATTGCTGCATAGAGAATTTTCTAAGATTTCCCTTTATATCTGGCAAGAAATGTCTCTCTATTACTAATCTTGCTACATCTATTTCATCTGCAGCACGGATTTTATCAGCTAAATCCATTTGACCAAGTAGTTTTTCTTCCATTGAGGGCATTATCTTATATGCTGAACAAGTTACCCCATCATTGATATTTGTAGTGCTATGAGTATAACCAAAATCCTTGTATTGTAGGTCTGTTTCCAAACGATGTGCTAGTTGTTCTACTTTAATATCCCATGGTTTTTTGTATTCGATACATGCGTTATAAAATTCTAGAGGATATTTCCAAGCAACGTCAAGATCAAAGACCATATCATCTACCTCAGAAGGTGTTAGTTTAGATGTTAGAACTAAAGGTGCATCTTGTGTTGACCCCCTAGATGCTGGAAGAAACTTTCTTGAAAAGTTAATCAATGAGTCTAACAATAACATAATACTTGCTTCGTCTCCGTCACAATCCCTTCTAGTAGCTGCATGAATCATTGGATTTGCTAAAAATCCTTGTGTTTTTGAAAAACCGATTATACGCCCGACTATCCCTGCAGATGTGTGGGGTGCTAATATAACAACAAGATGTCCTGCTAGATCTTTTTCAGAGATAAGACCATAGAACTCTTTTAGATTGTAAAATTTAGATAATAGTTCATCAATAAATTTTGTTGCCCTAAAAAGGACTTTGTCTGCTCCTTCATCTGGAGAGTCATCACAGGCTGGAAGGATTATATCTTGTGGTCTTAATTCTAGAATCTGATTTGGGTCTTCAAGATCTTTTCCTTTTATATCTTTATTATAACCTAACTGCTTAAGTTTTTCTATGCTTGTCCCTATTTCTGAAGGTTTAAAATGGGTTATAGGTAGTTGAGTCATATCATATCTAATTGTTCCGTCTTTATTCACATAAACATCATTTTTTGATCTTAATATTCCCTTAACAAGATGCTCTGGTATATGGTCTTTATTTGATGTTCCTCTAACTCCTTTTATTAGATCTGGGTATGTTTGTAATCCTAATTTTTTCTTAAATATATCAAAAAGTTCATTTATGTTAACTTCTTTTTTCATATAATCTGAAGTATAGTCGTGTTTTGGGCATTTTTCTTTTTCTATCAGACCACAAACATTGCAATAGTGTAATCTCTTTGTTGGTTTATTACATTTCTCGCAAATTCTAAAAACAGTATCATTATTACATGATTTACATCTGTAGACTGCAAATTCGCCAGTTATTTTTCCTGCCTCTAGAGCAGATTGAAAACAACGTAGTTTACCTCCCTCTTGACCGACAGGAAACAATACATGGGGTGAACCTGTAAGTTTTCTCATCTTTGCTTTTTCTGGTCTACCCATCCTAGCACCGACAAATACACCAGATTTATCTTTGATTTTAACCTGAGAAAACATGTTTATTATTTCTAAAACTGTTTTTTCTTTATTTGATTCTACAATAGACTTAAGCTCTTCTGGTTTTTTGTTTAAAAGATCTAAAGTTGCACAAAAAGATGACGCTTCCTCTTTTTCTAGTAATATAAATTCGTTATTTATTACTTTATGAGGAATTCCAATAAGTTCGAATGGACGCTTATTATTTTGGTCGAAGGGAAATAATACTTTAGTTATGTTCTCTTCTTCTTTTGTTAATTTAATTGTTGTTAAAAAGTTAATCAATGCTAATAGTTGATCATAATTTAAAGCAGACCAAAAATATGTGTGGTTAGGATGTAAGGGCATATCTATTGATTTTGAGATTTTTATTGCATTAAGAGCAGATATTTTTGAAGTTATTGGTTCGTTAAGTAATGTAGATAATATTTCCTTATTTACATCAGAAATGTCAGAGAGTTTGTCTAGATCTATTGTACCAAAAAGATCTACAACTTTTTTTTCTAGTTCTTGTATCCAGTGTTCCTGGCAATAACCTGCGGGAACTAAAGAATGTGCTCTATTAAAAAAGTCTCCATAATTAAAAAGAATGTCCCCCAGGAATAGTATTTCTTTTATCTCTGATGAAATCTTTTTTGCTTCTAATGCATTGTTTGGTTGCACTACATCTCCATTGTTTAACAAGACTACTGGACCATCTATAGAATCGCAAGGAGTTACAGTGCATCCTTTTCCTGGACGTTCTGTCTTTAATTGAGACCCTGTAGCTATGTAACCACTTAAGACATTCATTGTTGCAGGATGTATTGAAGCTGCAGAATAACCAGATGTTCTTGATCTACCAAACCTTAATCTAAATCCACCATTACATAGTGGGTGTGCTAAAACAGGCCTTCCTGCTACGAGGTCTTTGATATATGTATAATCTGGAGTTATCTTTGCTTTTGATTCTTCTGTTGTACTTTTTGCTTTAACTTTCTTTTGTAGTTTTATGAATTCTTCCATAAAGTTCCAATGATCAAGACCGAAATCTTTACCCCATTTAGATAATTGTTTCCATAGCTTTGGAGCTTTTTGAGCTATTCCTTCACCTAAAACAAGACAAACTCCGTTTCTTATACGATCTGTATCAACCCTATCAAGATCTTTATAGTTAGATACATCTATTTTTTCAGAAGGTTCTCCATCTATTTGTATTGGAATGTTCTTAGCTAAGAATTCTATCTCATCTATTGTGGGAAGATATTGAAGATTAGTTATACGTTCATGATAATCATAAAGTTCTGTTGAAAAACGCTTTATCTCTTTTTCATCTGGGTCATAGGGTGCATAACCCATCTTTTTTCTTAGATAATCTGCTATAAGGACTGAGACTGATGCTCCTGTTCCTCCAGCTGACCTAATGGGACCTGCAAAAGATATTGCTAAGTAAATTTTTCCATCTCTAGTTTTTCTCTCTCTTAATTCTACAAAACCTTCTAAGGGTGAAGCAACAACTCCCATTGTTATATAGGCAAATCCTGTTCTTATACCCATTTCCATAGATTCTTTTTTTGAAGAAAATTTGCAGAATTTTTCTAATGCTAATTCTTCTGCTATTTTGAATGCGACACGCCAGTCTTGTGCGCCATACTCTTTTTCTAATTCGGATATTCTTTTTGGAATTCCTTTATTTAATATCTGAGGAGATATCGCGGAAATAAGACCTTCTACTCTTTCAGCCATATTTTGAGCAAGAGGGATAGGAACCGCATCTTCAGGATCAAAGCCTTTTTTTCTTGCTTTATTTGCTATATCATAAGCTAACTTGACGTCCTTTTCTATATCGATAAAATATTGGTCCATTTCTTGATCAGTCATTATTCTTCACCAAATCTTAAAATTTTCACTTCTCTTGTTTTTAAATTGACTAAAGGCACCCTACTTGGTTGTGGATGATGTCCTACTTTTTCCTGAAAAGATGTTTTACTCTGCCAGCAAGAACCACAAATTAAAGTTACATTACGATAATGTGCGGCAATGGATTTATGGACATGACCTGTAACGAAAAAATCTGGTATTTTCTTTATCACCAAAGGATCTTCATTTATATCTGGAAGATATAGTGTTGATGTATGAGTTGGAGCTAAATGTCTTCTCTTTAATAAAAATTTCATTATTAAGTCTGCACGATCATAACCACCCTTACTTCTTATTGAACTTACATTAGCAACAAAATGGTCAAATGAATAACCATGGTACATAAGAACATCAAAACCGCTAAATCTTTCTGTTGCGCCTATATTGACCAAAGATGGATTTGAAACTAAAGTTACGTTTGGTAAATTATATAGTGCTCCTGAGAAATCTTCATATAATTTTGGTTGGGGTTCTGCAATACGCATAGCATCGTGGTTACCTGGACAAATTATTATGTTAATATTTTCGGGTACTTTTTTTAGGTACTCAGCACATACATTATATTGCTCATAGATATCATTTATATCAAGCTCCTCTTCTTGGCCAGGATAAATACCGCAACCATCGACTAAATCTCCAATTATAAAAAGATATTTTATTTTTGACGCTATATCTTTTTGTTTATCACTACCTACTTCTCCATTGATCCAAGATAAAAACCTGTTAAAATCATCTCCAAGAAAATTATTTGATCCTACATGAAGATCTGAAAGGAAAATAGCATATTCTTCTTCAGGAGATTTTTTCAAATCTTTGTTTGTAGGAATGTCTGGCCATAATATATTATTTGCAAAAACGATGTTTTCTCCGTTAACTCCGACTATACCAATAATTTCATCAAGAACCATATCTTGTGCTTGAGTAAATAGATCTGGTTTGTTTTTATTTACTAAGACCTTTATAGACCCTGTTGGGTCTTCTACTGTTAACATCAGATTTCCGTTTTTTGTTGTTGATTTTTCGGAAACCATGGCAATAATTGATGTTGATTCGCGTTCTTTTTTGTTTAATATACGATTAATTGTTGTTAAGTTTTGGAGTTCTTGCCTTTGCCTTAGAAATGACTCTATTGATCTATATCGGGCATTAAAAAGCTGTACAAAATCTTGTACCTCTCTTTTTTTTGATTCTTCATCGTATGAGAAGAGTACTTTTATGTCTGTATTTTCTTTGATATCTGGTTTTTCTTCTATTTCTGGTTCTTTGTTTAGGTATGTGAGAAATTTGCCATATAAGGTCTTATCTGTTCCTTTCTCAAATTTTGCTTTAGACTTTTCTAAATCTAGCCAACTTATATCTATCTCATTTAGTTTTGATAATAGTTCATTTATATCTTTATTAAAGACTAAAAAATCCTGAGATTTGATCTTATCGTTGATAAGTTTGTATAGAGTATCTGCTTTTTCTAATTCTAATTGGGCCATTATGTCTGGGCTTAAAAGTATTTTTTTGTCTAAGAAAAAATCTATTAGTTCTTTTGTGGTTGTTTCCATTTTAAGACCTAGACTTGTTGTTGAGAAAGGCCAAGCCCTTCACACAAGATATCTTTTACTTTTAATGTTGTAGTTCTTGGTATAGAAAGTTGTATTTCCCTTGTTCTACCATATCTTCCCTTAGAAAGAACTTTAGCGTTTATTATCCCCAACATATCGAGTTCTGCTATTATATCGGATATTCGTCGTTGGGTTAAAGGAGCTAAACTTATCTTTTCAGATATTTTTTTGTATAATGTATAAACTTCGCCAGTAAATAACATTTCTTGTTTTTGTGTAAAAAGAAGTGTGATAGAATATAATACTGCTTGAAATTGTTTTGGTTGTGTTCTTACAAGCTCAATTATCCAGTCATCCTCTATTTTAGATTGTGCTTGATCTATATGTTTGATAGATACTTTTTCTGCATCTATTCTTTCTGCAAGTTCTCCTGCTACACGTAAAAGCTCTAGTGCTCTTCTTGCATCCCCATGTTCTCTTGCTGCAAAAGCAGAGCATTTTTCAATTACTCCTTCAGCTAAAACATTTTCCCTAAATGCTTCATTAGATCTTTGTTTTAATATGTCCTGAAGCTGTAATGCATTATAAGGTGGGAAGACTAAAGATTCTTCAGATAAAGATGATTTTGCTCTAGGATCTAAATTATCAGTAAAACATAAATCATTAGATATACCTATTAGAGTTAATTGTGAATTTTTTAGGTTTTCATTTATTCTTGTTAGATTATATAATATCCCGTCCCCTGTTTTTTTGATTAGTTGGTCTATTTCATCTAATATTATAATCAATAATTGATTTTGTTGATCTACTGAACTATAAAATAAATTATATACTTCATCTGTAGGTAAACCTGTCGAAGGAATCTCTTTACCTAATTCCCTACCTAATTGAGCAATAAGTCTATATTCTGTATCGGCTATTTTTTTTAGTTTACAGTTAATATATATTATCCTTAATGGTTTGTCTGTTTTTTTAGATACTTCTTCTAGTTGAGATACGACGTTTTTTATTGTTAAAGTTTTACCTGTTCCGGTTTTTCCATATATAAAAAGATTAGATGGTCTATCACCTTTCAGACATGGTGCTAAGATGTTAGCGACCTTCTCAAACTCTGAATCACGATGTAATATCTTATTAGGCATATAGGAGGTTTGTAGTGCCTTTTTATTAGAAAATAGAGATTCTTTTTCTATAAAACTTTCAAAAAATCCCTTTAAATCCCCTTTTGTCATGAATCTCCATAGGAAATAAAGGTTTATAAGTATTGTTGTAATTAAATATAGGTGACCCCCTTATTTCATGTGGAAAATCATTTAAATAAAATTTGTTTTTCGGATTTTTTATTATTTTATTTATTTTCTATATAGAAATATAATAATAATATAATAATATAATAAGAATTTTTGTTTTGTTTGATTTTTGTTTTGTTATTTCCAATGGAAATGAAGGGGTAGCTTATTTTAAAAAAGAAAGATTTTTAAGTTAATGAATAAATGTTTATATTTATGGTAAAGAGTAGTAAAAAAGTCGAAAATAAGGGAAAGGAACTAGTTAAGGTTTTTTTTACTAAAGATAGAATTCTTTCTGAGAATACTGATCAAGCTAGAGAACTTTATGATCAAAGTAGATATGGTAGTATTGAAAAAGATGGCAGAGTTCAATTTTCTTTGATAGAAACATTATATTTATTAGAAAAAGGCAAAGTTAATGTATTAAATTTAAGAAATAAAGAAATTATTTTTGATGACTTAATAAAAAAGGCAAGGAGATTGGAACCCAATCTTTGGGTAAGGTATTGTGTTTTTAAGGATATTCGGGATAGGGGTTATATTATAAAAACAGCTTTGAAGTTTGGTGCAGATTTTAGAGTATATGATCGTGGTGTAAAACCCGGTGAAGATCATGCTAAGTGGATAGTATATCCTGTTGCAGAAACAACAAATTTAACATGGTATGAATTTGCTGCTAAAAACAGGGTTGCACATTCAACTAAGAAAAGATTACTTATTGGTATAGTTGATGAAGAAAATAGCGTTACTTACTATGAGATCAAATGGGTAAGGCCGTAAGTTATATAAACTGAAGTTCTTTCTTTTTGTTTATGGGTGTAGGAGAACAAATAAAGGCACTTATACAGAGAATCGGACCTGTGTCACCTACACAAATCGCTAAGAATTTAGGGACATCATCTATAATTGCATCAGCACATCTTTCTGAATTAGTATCTAAACGGGAATTAAAATTGAGTTTTTTAAAAGTAGGCAGTTCTCCATTATATTATTTACCTGGACAAGAAGATAAATTACAAAATTTTTCTAAACATCTACATGAAAAAGAAAGAATAGTTTATGATATGCTTCTTAAAGATAAAGTTTTATGGGATAAAAAAGTAGAACCTGTAGTTAGGGTATCTTTACGCGGAATAAAAGATTTTGCAGTTCCTTTACAAGTTAATTTTCAAGGCAATTCTGAAATATTTTGGAAATGGTATTTATTGGGAAATAAAGAAGCAGAAGAACAGATAAAAAATTTATTAGGTGTTAAGAAAAAAGAGACCCCTGTTGAAAAGGAAGTTAAAAAAGAAGTTATTAAAGAAGAACCAACTCAAGAAATAAAAAAAGAACCTATTAAAGAAGTAGTTTCTAAAAAAGAAATAAATAAAGAAGAGAAAATAATCAAGACAGAAAAAGTAGAAATGGAAAAATCTCCTGAAGAGAAAGGGGATACTACTGTTGGTGAAGAAGCACAAAAGAAATTATTAGATACTAAAGAAGAAAAAGTTGTAGATGATTTTTTTAATTCAATTGAGGATTATTTTTCAACTAATAATGTTAAGGTTTTAGAGAAGAATATGATAAGAAAAGGATCTGAAGCAGAATTTATAATTGAAGTACCTAGCGCTGTAGGAACATTAAATTATTATTGTAAAGCTAAGTCTAAAAAAAGAATAAATGAGGGAGATTTAAGTGCTGCATTTATTATTGGACAGACTAAAAAATTACCTGTATTATTTTTGACTAAAGGGGACTTAACAAAAAAAGCACAGGAGATGTTAAATTTAGAATTTAAAGGTATGGCTGTAAAAAAGGTTTAAAGAATGGGAATAGCATTAAAAGATTTAATTATAAGTAAAGAAATTGAATTATCTGACCTTAGTGGGAAGATCTTGGCTGTTGATTCTTATAATATGTTATATCAGTTTTTGACTACGATCAGAGGGAGAGATGGAACATTACTTATGGATTCAAGTGGCAATATCACGTCTCATTTAGTGGGGCTTTTTGCAAGAGTTACTAAATTGATGCAGCAAGGGTTAAAACTCGTATTTGTTTTTGATGGGAAAGCGCCTGATTTGAAAAAGAAGGAAAGGGAAAGGAGAAAAGAGTTAAAGATAGCAGCTGCTAAAGATTATGATGATGCTGTTAAGCGAGAAGATATAGATGCTATGAAGAAATATGCTTCTAGGATGACAAGATTAACTCCTGATTTAGTGGATGAAGCTAAGTTGTTGATTAATTCTTTGGGTTTACCTATTGTCGATGCACCTTCAGAAGGAGAAGCACAGGCATCTTATATGGTTAAATCTGGAGATTGTCATGCTTCAGTGAGTCAGGATTTTGATAGTTTAATACATCAAACACCATTACTTGTTAAGAACTTATCTATTGCAGGCAAGAGAAAGAAAACTAATAAGTTAAGTTACGAGACAATTAAACCAGAATTGATAAATCTAACAGACAACTTAAATAATCTAGGTATAGATCAGGACCAACTAATTGCTCTATCTATTTTGGTAGGTACTGATTATAATATCGGGGGAGTTAAGGGTATTGGACCAAAGAAAGCTATAAATTTAGTCAAAGAATATGGGTCAGATTTTGATAAGATGTTTAAAAGTGTTGATTGGAAATTTGAATTTCCTTGGACTGATGTATTTTATACCATTAAGAAAATGCCTGTTTCATCAGATTATAATCTTAAGTTTTGTGATGTTAATGTTGATAAACTGAAAGAGTTATTAGTCGAGAAACATGATTTTTCTATGGAGCGAGTTAATAATACAATTGATAAACTTATGAAACAAGCAGAAAGTAAAAAGCAAAAAGGACTAGGAGATTTCTTTTGAAACTTAAAAAACTATTATCTAAAAAATTCAGTAAAAAGATTGTTGATTTAGTTCCAACTTCTTTTGATGTTGTTGGAGATATCTTTATCTTTAATGATTTTCCTGAAGAGTTAGTTCATATGGAGAAGAAGATAGGTTCTGAGATATTAAAAAATATGAACAATATTCGTGTTGTTTGTAAAAAAATAAAGAAATACTCTGGGAAGTTTAGGTTACCTATTTTAAGAATAATTGCAGGCAATCGTCGTAAAGAGACAATACACACAGAAAACGGAATTAAATTGAAATTACATGTTCAAAATGTTTATTTCTCAGCAAGATCTTCTAATGAACGAATAAGGATTAATAATTTAGTTAAATCTGATGAAAGAGTTCTTGTTATGTTTTCTGGAGTTTCACCGTTTGTTGTTAATCTATGTAAGAATAGTTCTGCCAAAGAGGTTTATGGTGTTGAAATTAATCCAATAGCACATAAATATGCATTAGAGAATGTTTCTTTGAATAAAATAAAGAATGCTAACTTGTATTTGGGGGATGTTCGGCGGGTTTTACCTAAGATTAAGAAAACATTTGATAGGATAGTCATGCCTTTACCTAAATCTGCTGAGACGTTTTTAGATATTGCCTCTTTTAAGATAAAGAAAAAAGGAATAATTCACCTCTATTTGTTTTGGGAAGAAGAGAAGATCAATAAGAAATATGCTGCTGGGTTTTTGAAAGAATATATGTCTAAAAAGTTTAAAGTTAAAGATATTGTTAAATGTGGTCAGTTTGGGCCAGGAATTTATCGGGTTTGTGTAGATATACAGGTTTTAGGATAAGTTTTTATATTGATGATTGTTTTATTCTTTTTGAAAGGAAAATCCTTTAGAAGTGCAACAGTGCGTTGAAGCAAGTGAACACCAGCTGAGCGAAAGCGATGATGATCGGAAGTAACTGGCAGAGCACTGCATAGATTCTTTTATTTTTCTGAATTTAATATATAAAATTAGAAATAACTAATATACTTAGCCAAACATGTGCATATAATCTTCGCCTTCAAGTTTTTCTTCATTTTTGACTTTTTCAATGGCTTTAATAAAATCTTCTTTTTTTATTTTTGTTCTGTCATCTCTTATAGCGAAGTATCCTGCTTCTGTGCAAACAGCGTGTATTTCTGCTCCGGAGAAGTTATCCATTCCCTCTATTATTGCTTCTACATTGATATTTTTATCTAATGTCATATTTTTACAATGTATATTGAATACTTCTTTTCTTGCAGTTTTATTAGGATGAGGAACAAAAATTAATCTATCTAATCTTCCTGGTCTTACAATTGCAGGATCAAGAATATCTTTTCTGTTTGTAGCTCCTATAATCTTAACTTTATCAAGGTTTTTGAAACCATCAACTTCTGCTAGAAGCTGCATAAATGTTCTATTGACTTCTCTTTCTCCTGAAGTTCCAACTTCCATTCTTTTTGCAGCAAGAGCATCAATTTCGTCAATAAATACAATTGCAGGAGATTTTTTTCTTGCAAGTTCAAATATTTCTTTGACTAATTTAGCACCTTCACCTATAAATTTTTGAACAAGTTCTGAACCGACCACTTCTATGAATGTGGAATTGGTGGATGCAGCTACTGCTTTTGCGAGCAAGGTTTTACCTGTTCCTGGTGGACCATAAAGCAAAATACCTTTTGGTGGTTTTATACCGACTTTCTTGAACAGATCAGGTTTTTTTAATGGAAGTTCTACAACCTCTTGTACATCCTGGATTTGGGTTTTTAATCCACCTATATCATCCCAAGAAACCTTTGGTTTTTCAATAATAACAAAATTTTCCACATCAAATGTTTTTGTTATAGGTACTTTTTTAATTATGGTGAGGTTTTTTTGTTCTGCTAAAACTGTATCACCTGCTTTAAGGTCTTTGCATGAATCTGATATGTTTACTGAGAATTGATTGCCATTAGGTATCCGTATTATTGCAGTATCCTCTATTATATTTCTAACTTCACAAACCATCAAAGGAGGAGTTTTTAGTTTTTCGAGTTCTTTAGTCAGCTTATTTACTGTTTCTTGTAAGATCTTGTTTTCTTCTGCAGCTCTGTCATTTTCAGCAGTATAACTATATATAACGCTATCTAATATGTTTTTTTCATTCGAATCTGACGGAGTCATGATTATATATAGTTGAGTATATATTTAAAAATGTTTGGTTTATATCATCTATATTAGAAGTTTTCCTTTATCTATTATCTTGTATTTATCTAAATAGATAGTCGGATTTTTTATAACACAATCAACATGAAACGGAACATTTGTTTTTCCACCAAATCCTATATTGTTTCCTAATGCAATATGGCATGTTTTGTACACTTTTTCGTCTTCAAGTACAATTCCAGTTATTTTTGCTTTTTTGTTTAATCCTATACCTAGTTCTGCTATATTCCTTGCTTTTTTACCTATTTTTTTTATCATTGATTCTAGTTTTTTATTATTTGAATATGCTAGACCATTTTTTATTTTTAAAATGGCTTTTTCTTTTCCTATCCCAGCTATTGAACCATCTACTAATATTTCTCCGTTTGCAGTTCCTTCAACCGGAGCAATAAATGCTTCTCCTTCAGGAAGATTACCCCATTTTCCTTTTTTATCATAAATTCCTGCAGATAAACCCTGTCCTTTTCTT
>CAYUUQ010000018.1:0-5388 GCA_964447875.1 uncultured Methanosarcinales archaeon
CTCTTATCTTTTATCTTAAGAAGATATCTCTTAAGGTCATTAGGTAATCCTGATTCAGAAGTTATATACACTCTCCCATACTTACTTAATGCATCTATAACATTTCTTTTATCTGATAATCCTTTCTCTCCCACATCATGAGATGCCTGCCATGACACAAACCTAACAAGAATATATTTCTCATTTGGGCCTATTCCAATATTTTTCAACTTTTTTGGTGTTGGTTTCCATCTTTTAGGATGTAAGTAAGCAAACTCATGATAACCGGGATAAGTTATATGTTTTCCATTAACTTTAGCTGAATAAGAAGATGACGTAACAACACATTTAGCCAAAGGATAAGCATACCAGTTAGTTAATGTAGCATTCTCATTATTATAAAAAACAACAGCAGGAATACCAAGTAGTTTTCCAACAAGAGTTATCGACGCACCCATAACCCCGACCAGAACATCAGGCTTAAATCTTCTAGCTATATTAAAAAGCCTAAAAGAACGATAAACAAGCTCCCAAAGCAGCCCCAACTTGTTCTTCCCTATATTACTTATACATTGGCATTTTATACCATATTCTTTAAGCAAATTCAAAGCTACATCCTTCTTCCTAGAAGTAACTAAAACCTTATGCCCTTTCTTTTTCATCTCGAGGATAAAATTTCTAAAAAAGTGCACATGTGCTGGATGTAATATATCAACTAATACTTTCATTTTTTATTATGTTTTATAGCTATATTTAACTTATTTTTGGTTATCAAGTACAAGATAAATGCAAAAGAATAGTATAGTATTATCGATAAAACATATCTTGCTGCAGTAATCTCGCTACTCACAAGTAAAATACCATAAAGAAAAATCCCTATAGACTCCTTTACACCCATACCATTAATAGTTATAGGTATCATTATAGCTATTGATATTATAGACTCAACCAAGATTATAGAAAATAAAGCTAATTCTACACCTAATGATAAGAATATAAAATAATAACTTATTGACAACACAGTTATTCTTAAAAAAGTATTCAATATATTCAATAATAACCTTATCTTATGCTTCTTTACTATATCAAAGAAAAATTTACTAAATCCTTTAAAAATAACTGCTCTTTTTCCAAGTATCTTCTTTCGAATAAACTGTCTTACTTTATTATTCAATAGAATAATTAATGCAACAATTCCAACAATTCCAAATAGAAGAAGATAGACTATTATATTCATATCAAGTAATATGTAAAATCCAACAGCAGCAAGTAAAGAATAAATGATTAATGTAATGATCTTATCAAGTAGTAAAACAGCACCTGACTCACCAATAGATATCTTATGCCTCTTAGTAAAAAATGTAAGGGAAAAATCACCTATCCTTCCTGGTAAAAATAAAGAAGCTATTCTTGAATTGGTATAATAAGCAAAAAAATCTGAATACTTTATTTTATTCTTAAGAGTATCAATAAGCATATAGACATTTAAACTATCTAAAAAATGAGATAATAAAAGAAAAACATAAGCTATCAAAAATATCCCCAACTTAGTCTCAGCTAAAGTTGATAATATCTCACTTATACCTATTTTAAACAACAAAAACAAAATTATAGAAATACCGATAACAAACCGTATAATCTTCATGATATTTTTATTCTTAGAATTTTTCATATATATCTACTTCTTTCTACAGATAAAGACTAGATTATTTGCAAAATAATATCTTAATAGATCAACAACAAAATTTTTCTTTTTTTGTACACAAAACCTTATTTTTTCAACCTTAAAACCATGCCGTTCAACTAACTCTTTAAGTGTGTACTTACAATACCAACAAGTATGCTCACAATTTCCCTTAAAAAACAAATACGCAAGACTTTTTACATTAGGAGTAGTGATTATTATTCTACCTCCTTTTCTCAAATGAGAAGCCATATTATCTAAAAAAACTCCTGCATTATTAAGGTGCTCTATTATCTCTCCTGCAACAACAAGATCAAATTTCTTATTAACTTTGACAGTTTCTGCATTACCTTTGATGATCTGAGGATCATCACTTTCCACCAGATCAACACCCTGAACAGATTTAGCAAGTTTCTTCATCACATCAAACATTTGCTTTTTATTAGTTGTACTACCTAAATCAAGAACATCTTTATCCTTTATATAATTGAATATTATATCTTTTCTATAAACAACCATTAGAAAGCTAATCTTCCAAGAATATATAAATCTTTAGGTAAACTTTATAAATCTGGATATTTATCTTAAGTCTATAAACAAAATGGCAAACTACACCCAAAAAGCAGTAAAAGGAACAGGGATGGTATTTGTTACTATGATGGGAGCATCATTCTTAGCTTACTTTCTTAGAATAGTCCTAACCAAATATCTTTCTGTAGACCAATATGGTTTATTTTATGCTGTTATGAACTTTATGATGTTCTTACTTATATTCAGAGATATGGGATTAGGCTCAGCATTAAATAAATTCATACCACATTATAAAGTTAAAAAAGATTACTCGAAACTTAAGACAATAGTAGTTTCTGCATTATCATTTCAAATCATTTTCTCTTTAATCATAGTGATATTCTTTGTCTCATCTGCATCATACCTCTCACAAAATTATTTCAAAGCAAAAGAAGCGTATCTTATGCTAATATTATTTGGAGTATATGTTCTCTCTTCAGTATTCACAAGAACAATTAGGAGTATACTGAATGGATTTCAGGATACAAAATGGTACTCATTGATGGATCCACTAAGGCTTGGAATAACATTCATAATGCTTTTCCCACTTTTTAATATTGGATTAAGAATATTTGCCCCAGTAATTGCATTTATAATAGGTGTAACAGTAGCTGGCCTAATTTTATTAATAGGTGCAAGAAAATATTTTTTCTTTTTCAAATACCCAATAAAAAATTTCATGAAAACTACAAAAGAGATGTTTAAATTCTCAATTCCTGTTGTCTTTACAGGATTTGGTAATAAAGTCATATCTCATTTGGATACATTACTTCTTACATATTTTGTACCATTAGCAATGGTTGGCGTATATAATGTTGTATTACCTACAGCATTAATCTTTCTCTCAATAGGTAATAACCGTGTCTTATTTCCAATGACATCAGAACTTTGGAGCAGAAAAGACCATGTAAGACTATCAGAAGGTTTGAGGATGATCTATACTTATTCATTTCTTATATCTGTACCTATAATATTTACAGTATTTGTATTCTCAAATTTCCTTATAAAACTATTCTTTGGTGCAGAATATACTTCAGGAGTACTTGCATTTAGAATATTGTTGATAGGTGTTCTTTGTTATCTTGTAGCTATGAACAACAATGCTATGATCAGTGCCATAGGAAAACCATTAATTGTTACAAAAATAATAGGTATGTCTGCAGCAATAAATATAGTGTTAAACATAATACTTATCCCTATGTTCAATATAACTGGAGCAGCAATAGCAACATCAATAAGTTACATATTCAACATGGTAATATCTACAAAAGATATAATGAGATTCATAAAGGTTTCTCCGCCCTGGAAAATATGGGGCAAGGTTTTCTTTGCAGGTCTTGTCTTTCTAGGACTTATCAGGCTTGTATCTGATATACTCCATATCGATATCTGGTTTGAAATCGCTATAAGCTTCATAGTTGCAGGAGCAGCATATTCACTATTAGCCTTATTGATGAAAATAACAACAATAAAAGAGATAAAAACAATCTTAATGAGATTACTTAAGAATTCTTCATCTTAGATTGTAGTTTTAATGTATTTCTTACAGCCATAAAAAGATAAATTGGAGTTACAACTGAAAAAATATATAAGAATAATCCCCGCCATAAAACAGAGTAACCTAATATATTTAATGGCTTAAAAAGAATGTCCAATAATGTCAAAAATATTAGAATATATGGAACTGCAAAAAAACTAAATATTTGTTTTATAGAATAATATGATAAAATAAATTTTCTCCTTACTGGAAACTTGGCCTTCTTCATAAAATCCTTATCTCCAGTCTTCATAATATATTCTATAACATGTTGACTTCTTAAAGCAGTAGAATATGATCTAAGTAATGATGCTATTATAGTAATAAAACCCAATCCTAAAAAATAAACACTACCAGTTATCCTATAAATACCTATGGTGGTACCCAGAAAAACAGAACTTGCTTCTACTCCATGTACCCAAAGATCAAAATATCTTCCAATTGGTGAACTTTGTTTATAGTATCTTGCCAGTTCTCCATCAGCACAATCCAATATTGAGAACAAAATCAAAAAAACACTGCCTACAAGCCAATAAACAGGAGCAGTAAAACTATAAAATATTCCAGCAATAATAGCTAAAAGCATTGAAACAAAAGTCATCTGATTAGGTGTCATCCTAAATATCAAACCCAACTTAACAAAGTAAATTGAAAAAAATCTTAAGAATTTAATATAAGGAAATTGTTGCACTTTTACTTTCTTAGAATATGTATTCTCAGTCTTTCTACATATCTTTCTTAGTTCTTTAATTGATTCAACCATTTAACCAAACAAGATTAACTTGTTTAAATATTTATGGAAAAATAAAAACTAAGAATATATTAATTAATATATCAAATAATAGTAATATTTATATAGATACTAGTAATACTAGTAGTAAATAAAGAAATATTTAAATACTATATCAAATAAAACAAAAACATGAAAAGAGTAGTCTGGAAAAATAAGAGTAACAACCAGCTATGTGTTACAGTGCCATCTACATTAAACCTCGACGAAGGAGATATAGTAGATGTAAATAAGTCAAAGATAAAAACAATAGCTTACAGTGGAGTAGTTGGAGATCTCTTCCACTATGGTCACCTGCATTCTATTCAATTCTGTAAATCAATAGCAGATTATAATATCGTAGGTATCCTTACAGATAAAGCTGTTGAAGAATATCGAACAAAACCAATAGCAAATCTAAAAGAAAGAAAAGCAGTTATATCTGCATTAAATTGTGTTGATCGAGTTATGGTGCAACATAGTAGAGACCCTACTGAAAACCTAAAAAGACTGCATGAAGAATTTCCTGATGCGAAAATAATTCTTGTCCATGGTTCTGACCTTAATTACATTCATGGATCAGAATATATAAAAGAGATAGATGGAAAACTACAAACTCATCCTTATTATGATAGATTATCAACATTTAAGATAGTAAACGAACTATTAGAAAAAAAAGGGAAGTTCAAAGACATAACTGATCTTGCATCATTGATAAAAGGAAAAGAAAAAATAGACTCTGAACTTGAAAAAGGAAACAAAGTTATTGTTTCGACAAAAGCAAATACATTAAAAGCACTAAAGCCTCTAGTTAAAAAATCAAAAGTAGAGGATATCTATGTTTTAACT
>CAYUUQ010000018.1:5398-16323 GCA_964447875.1 uncultured Methanosarcinales archaeon
AAAGGTAAAAATGGAAAATCTGTTGATATGGTTAAAATATTAGATGAGATAAAAAATAAGTTTTCTCCTTATAAAATAGTCGTAAGAAGTTCTGCTATGAATGAAGACACATTAGATAAATCAATGGCTGGCTGCTTTGATTCCATGCTCAATATATCAACACAAAAAGACGAAGATATAGAAAATGCTATAAAACAGGTTTTATCATCATACAAAAATAAAACATCTGAAAGTTCTTTCAACCAAGTTCTCATCCAACCACATACAAAAGATATAGTTATGAGTGGAGTTATCTTCACAAGAACACTAGAAGGAAATGCTCCTTATTATGTAATAAATTATGACGACACTACAGGATCAACAGATTCGGTAACAAGTGGAGTAGAAAATAAATCCATAAAGATATCTAAATTTGCAAAAAAAGAAGATATTCCAAAAAAACTAACTACTGTTATAGAATCTGTAAAGGAAATAGAATCATTAATACCAAAAATTGGCCTTGATATAGAATTTGCATTGAACAAAAAAGGAGAAATAATAATATTTCAAACAAGACCCTTAACAACAAGCTTAAAATCAGAATCAGATGACAAAAAGATTAAGAATAGATTAGATGAACTAAAGAATAAATTCAATAAAACATCTAAAAAGCAAGAACATCTAGCTGGAGAAAAGACAATATTAGCAGATATGCCTGACTGGAATCCCGCTGAAATAATTGGAGATACCCCTAATTATCTAGATTACTCTTTATATGATTATATTATAACTAAAAGCGCATGGCATGAAGCCAGAACAACACAAGGTTACTATAATGTAAACCCTGCAAAGCTTGTAGTTCTATTTGGAAACAAACCATATATTGATGTAAGAAACAGCTTTAATTCGTTTGTACCTGCATCTTTATCAAAAAAACTCCATGATAAGCTTGTTGATTCCTACTTAAAAAAACTTAAAGAAAACCCAGAATTACAAGATAAGGTTGAATTTGATGTAGTCTATAGTTGTTATGATCTTATGTTTGATGAGAGAATAAAAGAGCTTTCAGAAGAATTTACAAAAGAAGAAATAAATGAATTAAAAAGTTCGTTAATAACCTTAACTAATAATCTAATCCTAAATTCAAAAGAATCCATACCTGAAGATATAAAATCTGTTGAGGAGATGGAAGAAGATAGAGAAAAAATAATCAACGAAACAACCACGGCTACCAAAATACCTCAAATATTAAAAAATTCTAAATTTTTATTAGATGACTGCAGAAAAAAAGGAACTGTCCAATTTTCAAGATTAGCAAGACTAGGGTTCATAGGGAAAATAATACTAAAAAGCATGATAAAAAAAGAAATCATAGATGAGAAATTCTATGATAATTTTATGAACTCAATATCTACAGTAGCAACAAAAATAAATGAAGATTTTAAAACCCTTACCTCTGGAGATATGACTAAAGAAGAATTCATAAATAAATATTATCACCTAAGGCCTGGGTCATACGATATAACAAGCCTAAGATATGACTCAAATCCAGAACTATTAAAGACAATACATATAGAATCTGAAAACAGTACTATAGATGAATTTTCAATAACAAAAGAACAGGAAAATAAAATAACTAATGCATTAAAAAAAGATGGTTTAAAGTTTGATGCGAAACAATTTTTAGATTTTGCTCGTTCTTCATTTGAAGCAAGAGAATATGCAAAGTTTGAATTCACTAAAAACCTAAGTGATGCTATAGAACTTATAGCATTAGCAGGTGAAGAAATGGGTTTTACCAGAAGTGAACTTGCAACACTGGGTGTAGAAGAATTATTTAATACAAAAACAGAAGATAGAACTCATTTAACAGAATTGTGGAAAGCAGCAATAAAAGAAAGATCTGAAAAAAGAGAAATAAATAAACAAATAGTTCTTCCACCGATAATATTCTCAGATAAAGATTTTGATATAATAAGATACTATATACCTAGACCAAACTTTATTACAAGTAAGAAAATAAGAGCTGCTTTAGTTAAAATCGATTCCGAAAATGATGCTATTCCAGATATAGAAGGTAAAATTGTAATGATAGAAAATGGTGATCCTGGTTATGACTGGGTCTTTACTCGTAATATAGCTGGACTAATAACAAAATATGGTGGAGTGGCCTCACATATGTCAATAAGATGTGCAGAATTTGGAATTCCTGCTGCAATAGGATGTGGCATATTATTTGATCAATTAAAAAGAGCTGATGGTGTTTTACTTGATTGTACAAACAAAAAAATAACTAAAATAAAAGGTGATATAACATGTTAGTTGCTATAACTCAAAGACAAGATAAGAACAAACATGGAGATCTTATGGATAATCTTGAATTAAATTATATCAATTATCTTATGAAATTCGATATACAGCCAATCATTATTCCAAACATATCAGAAAAAGTTGAATCATTCTTTGAATTGCCTATAGAAGGAATTATCTTAACTGGTGGCAACGGAGTAAATCCTGAATTATATGGTAAAAAAGCAGAGGAAGATTCTGATATTTCAAAAAAAAGAGACGAAACAGAAAAAAAACTGTTAGAAATAGCAATTAAAAAGAAATTACCTGTCCTAGGGATATGTCGTGGAATGCAATTCATGAATGTTTTCTTTGGTGGAAAACTAGTAAGGATATCTGATGAAGTTAAAGGAGCAGTATGTCATGTAGCAACAACACATAAAATAAAAATAATAGATGAAAACTTTCTTGGTAGAGAAACTGAAGTTAACTCATATCATAACTATGGAGTTATAGAAGAAAATCTTGGTAAAGATCTTAACATCTTTGCAAAATCAACTGATGATGTTATTGAGGGAGTCTATCACAAAGACCTACCAATAGCTGCAATAGAATGGCACCCTGAAAGAACATCTCCAGATGAAAATATTAATGAAAAAATAATAAAGGCATTCATAAATAAAGAATTATTTTGGAGTTAAACAGCCTTTATTTGAAGATATATCATTACTTCTACCTTTAGTTCTCAATAGATTATCCATCTTTTCTAATATATCCATATCAAAACGAATTACTTTTCTTTCTAATTCTGTTTCTGGAGCACCAAAAAAATGTTCAAGATAAAGCCCCGACGATTTATCATATTTAAAAGTAATTCCTGTTAGTGGATGTAATGCTCCTCCTGTTTCTTCAAATCTTTTTAACATACCTTTCTCTTCTCCCATCATATCTAAGCATAAATATAAGAAAGACTCAATACTTGAAGAATGGCCAAATGCTATTGTAGATTTATCACCTGACTTATATTCTTTTAATTTATTATAAACATAACTACCTATTCTCCAGGCCATCTCTCTCAAAGATATTCCGTTATCTTCTGGGTCTTCTGTGGGAACAGTATCAAATCCAATCTCACACCAATTATACAATGATTGATGTTCTGCATCTGATAATCCATATTTATGAACTTTTTTACCCTCATTCCATAACCTAGACATAGCTCTAGAAGTTAGATTTATAGGAGCACCACCTGTTCCAATTGCAAATTGACCAATAAACTCATTAACTGTTGGATCTAGAACCTGAACATTAGGGTATTCTTTCATAACCTTATAGACAATATCTCTTGTTGCAATTGCCCGATCAACTGGAGTTGATTCAATCTCTACACTATAGCCATATAAAACTTTAGCCATATTTCTTGCAAATTCCTCAATTTCAGGTATCCTTGAAGGATCAAGTAGAGCATTACTCAAATCAAACCCTGTTTGATATTCATCGTTTTTCGGACCGTGTCTTGATATCTTTATGATGTACATGATAAGACTAAAATACATAAATATTTATAAACCTATCCTACAAACTAAAAATACATGAAAGCAATAATCTTAGCAGGGGGTATGGGTACAAGACTAGGCCATTACACTAAAAATCTACCCAAAGGTATGTTAGAATTCAATGGAAAACCCCTGATACAACAACAAATAGAAACATTAAGGGCAGCAGGAATAAATGACATAATAATAGTAAAGGGATATGAACCAGATAAAATCAACTTTGAAAACATAAAATACTATGAAAACAAAGATTATGCCAATACTAATATGGTAGAAACATTATTTGCAGCTGAAGAAGAATTAAATGATGATATTCTTGTCTGTTATGCTGACATTCTTTATGAAAAAGATGTGCTAAAAAAAATCTTATCTTCTAAGGGAGATATTGGAGTTACTGTTGACGATGATTATTGGGATTATTGGAAAAACAGGTTAGATAACCCAGAAGATGATACAGAAAGCTTAGTCATAAAAGACAATAAAATAGTAGAATTAGGAGACACAAATTGCAATCTAGATAAAGCAAAAGTAAGATATGTTGGATTGATAAAATTTTCAAAAAAAGGTGTAGAAATCCTAAAAAAAGTCTATCATAAAAATAAAGATCTTTATTTCAACAAAAATGAACCTTGGTTAAGGTCAAAATCATTCAAAAAAGGGTACATGACCTGCATGCTTCAAGCTATAATCAATGAAGGGTATGAAATAAACCCAATAACCATAACTCATGGCTGGCTTGAATTTGATACGGTAGAAGATTATGAAAAATATAATAATTGGTTAAATAATAAAGAAATAAATAAATTCATCAACTTAGAAAATGTCTGAAAATATTAAATCCCAGAATATTACCTGGTCAAAAAGTGAAATAACTAATAATGACAGGATAAAACTAAAAGGTCATAAAGGACTGATAATATGGTTTACAGGGTTACCTAGTTCAGGAAAATCAACAATAGCAAAAGCTCTTGAGATTCAACTTCATAAAAAAGGTAAACATGCCTACATATTAGATGGAGACAATATACGTCACGGACTTAACTCTGATCTTGGATTTTGTGCTAAAGATAGAGAAGAAAATATAAGAAGAGTTGGAGAAGTAGCAAAACTATTTGCTGATGCTGGAATAATAGTTATAACATCATTTATCTCACCTTATGAAAAAGATAGAAAGAAAGTTAGAGAAAAAGCAAAAGATAAATTTATTGAAGTTTATTTGAAATGTCCATTAGAAGTATGTAAAAAAAGAGACCCAAAAGGATTATACAAAAAGGTTGAAGCAGGAGAAATAGAAAATTTTACTGGAATTTCTGCACCTTATGAAGAACCTAAAGATCCGGAAATAATTCTAGAAACAGATAAATATCCAATAGAAAGATGTATTAATAAAATAATAGAAAAAATTAACCTTTAAAATTTTCTTTAGCATAATCCAGCTGTTCATGAGAACCGATATCAATCCATTGTTCATCTGAAACATAGCAATATACTTCTTCTTTTTTATGCAAATCCGCCAAGAAATTTCCTGCCTTATCAGTATTCTCTCCGCCTTTTCCATAATCCATCAAATCAGGAATAACAGATTTAGGGTAAAAATAAATTCCTGTTGAAGATAAAGTACTTGGTGGAACTTCTGGCTTCTCTACAAAATCAATCATCTTATTGTTCTCATCTATGCTAACAATACCATATTGCTTAGCTAACTCTTTATCCTTAACATCATATAAAGCAACAATTGTCTTTCCCTTATCATTAAACATGTCTTCCATTGGTTTTAAAGAAAACTCAAAAAGATTATCTCCAGCTACTACAAGAACATCATCACCAATATTATTCTTATCTATTACAAACTGAATATCGCCTAATGAACCAAGTCTGTCTTCATTAGACATAGTCTGATCATTAACTATTGTTATCTTTTTATTACTGTTGAAACTATCTGCCCATTTAGAAAAGTGTCCTGAAAACTTATTGTTGGTTACAATAAAAATCTCATCAACTAGATTAACTTCTTCTATTTTAGTTATTATATGTTCTACTATCGGTTTTCCTGCTACATCCAATAATGGTTTTGGCTGATTTTTAGTTAAAGGATATAACCTTGTAGCATAACCTGCACATAATATTATCGCTTTCATAATCACTACCTCCCAACACTGATGTAATTAAACCCTAACTTTTTCATCTCTATAGGATCATAGATATTCCTTCCATCCACTATATTTGGTTCCTTGATCAGTTTTTTTATCTTTTCCATATCTAATGCTCTAAACTCATTCCATTCTGTTACAATAACAAGGCAAGAACTGTCTTTCAAAGCATCATAAGGATTATTAAAATAATTTATATCTGGAAATATATTCTTTGTATTCTCCATAGCTTCTGGATCAAAAGCATTTATTATCGCTCCCTCTTTCTTTAGACGTTCTATTAATACTAAAGATGGTGCCTGACGTATATCATCTGTCTTAGGTTTAAAAGACAAACCCCATATAGTTATCTTTTTACCCTTGATATCTTTAACTAGTTTGTTCACCTTAAAAAATAATGTTTTCTTCTGTTTCTCATTTACTATATCAACAGCTTCAAGTAAAGAAGCATCACAACCATTCTCTCTTAATGTTTGTATAAAAGCATTAACATCCTTAGGAAAACAACTTCCACCATAACCAACTCCTGCCTGTAAAAACTTAGGCCCTATCCTAGAATCAAGACCTATTCCTTTTGAAACATCCTTTATATTGCCTCCAACTTTCTCGCATAAAGAAGATATCATATTCATAAAAGATATCCTTGTAGCTAACATTGAATTAGACGCATATTTTATTATTTCAGCAGTTTTTACATCTGTAAACAAGATAGGTTTATCTGCTCTGACAATGCCCCTATAAACTTTAGTCATTATTGATTTAGCTTTATCACTTTCTACACCAACAACTATCCTATCAGGATTTGTAAAGTCTTTTATTGATGTTCCTTCTTTTAAAAATTCTGGATTAGAAACAACATCAAATTTAATATCTTTCTTCTGGCTGTCTTTAATTATCTTTTTGACTTCATCAGCTGTTCCCACAGGAACTGTACTTTTATCTACAATTATCTTATAATCATTCATATACTTTCCAATCTCCTTAGCAACAGACCTAACAAAACTTAAATCAGCAGTATGGTCTTTTCCAGGAGGAGTTCCAACAGCAATAAATATAACATCAGAATTCTCAATAGCATATTTAGCATCTACTGTAAACATTATCCTTTTTTCATCAATATTTCTATCAACTACCTCTTTTAATCCTGGTTCGTATATAGGTAAAATACCTTTCTTAAGATTCTCTATCTTAGACTTATCAATATCTAAACAGATCACATCATTTCCCATATCTGCAAGACATGTTCCAACTACTAATCCTACATATCCTACACCAACTACACTTATTTTCATATTATGAAGAAAAAGTATGCTTTATTTAAAAAGATTGTTGTAAAAGATGATAAGAAAAGGTAGACAGCTTTCCTAGTTTCCCGCACAATGCAGTACAGCTAGGAACGGAGACCTTCTTAACTTCTGTGTTCGAAATGAGAACAGGTGAACCAAGTCCCTATGACCGTCCAATAGATAGAAGTATGGTTCCATTTAAAAAGGTAACGTTTTTTCACAACTAAAGACAATATTTAAATATAGCCCAATTTTATTAAGAAAACATGTCAAAAATAGACCTTCATACCCATACTACAGCGTCAGATGGGGTTCTAAGGCCAAGAGAACTAATAAAACTAGCGATAAAAGAAAAACTAAAAGCAATAGCTATAACAGACCATGATAGTATATCTGGTATAGATGAGGGAGTAAAAGCAGCTAAAGATAAAATTATAGTAATTCCTGGTGTTGAACTAAGTTGTGACGAACCACCATTCATAGACTTTCATATTCTTGGTCTAGATATTGACTATGAAAACCCTAATCTAATACAGTTACTTAAAAAATCAAAAAAAGGTCGTATATTACAAAAAAAAGAGATGATAAATAAACTAAAAAAACTAGGATTTAAGATAAGTTTCAAAGAAGTATCATCTATTGCTAAAGGAGAAATAGGTAGACCGCATATAGCAAAAATATTACTAAAAAACAATCAAGACAAAATTTCTTCAATTCATGAAATATTTGACAAATATTTAGGAAATGGAAAAAAAGCATTTATCAGAAGAAAAATTAAAGTCTCTATGAGAGAAGCCATAAAAACAATACATTTAGCAGGAGGATTAGCTTACCTGGCACATCCAGGAGTATATCCTGATTTATACGCAAAAAAACTTATAGGTATGTTCATAAAAAAAGGAGGAGATGGAATAGAAACCCATTACTCTTACTATACAAATATGAAAAAGATAACAAAAAAAGAAAACGAAAGAAAAAAAGCATTATTCAAAAAAATAGCAGAACAAAAAAAACTTCTTCAATGTGGTGGAACAGATTTTCATGGAAATGGAAAAAATAAACTTGGAGAAATGAAAATACCGACTAAACTAATTAAACATCTACTTTGATCTTCTTATCCTTAGTATTAACTTCTTTTATAATCTTGTGCCCTTTTAATTTTGTTTTGATCTCTTTCCAGCTGTATTTCTCAGCTGCTTTCTTTATCTCATTTAATATGTCTTCTATAATCTGATATTTAGAATATATCAACTCCCCTTTTTCCCTGTCTTCTTCCTCTTTTTTCTCTAATTCTTTGATCTTTTTCTCCTGAGCCTTAATAATTCTCTCTTGTTTCTCTATTTGTTTTTCTTTTGCTGACTTCCTAACAATTTTTGTTGTAGATTTATAGGTGTCTACAGCTTCACTCAATGTTTTAAACTCTTTTTTATCATTTTCTTTATAGACTTCAAGTTCAAAAGGAACAATATCCTTTATCTTATCTTTATCATAGATAATAAAAGGACTAGATTCAATCTTTAATATCTTGATTATAGCTGAATGTAAACTACTAAATTCCTTACTTGTTATTTCTTTTTTATTCTTATCAACTTTAGATCTTAAACATATCTCTTCTGAATATACTCCACCAAAACCTAAATCAATTGCTAAAGTCTTTACTATATTTTCTTTTTCTGACTCCTTAACAACTTTTTTTAGTTCTGTTAAACTAATATTGAAAATATTAACATCTCTTTTTGGATAAATATATTTTGATTTAGCTAAGATATCTCTATCTTTAAATTTATGATACTCAACAGCAGATAATATCAGTCTTTCATCATTCAATAACAATATATTTCCTTGACTAAACATCTCAACAATTAAAGAATACTTCTTTTCTTTAGTTTCAAAAATAAATTCCAGAATTCTTTCAGCTTCTAATTGTTTTACTTCTCTCAAGAAAGCTCCACCAATATACTTTCTTAAATACATACAAAAACCATCAGGTTCAGAAGCGTCTTCTTTTGTTTTAGTGAAATAGATAAATTCCCCTGCTAATATCCTCAAAAGATGTTTTCCCTTACCAGCTACATGAAACTGTATGATAAGTTCTTTTTTTTCTGGATGAAATATTTTATCAATTCTGCAGTTTTCTAATATATTCAGTTCCTTAACTAAGTAATGCAGTTCTATTCCTGATAAAGCTGTTTTCATAAATTAAAGAAAAAAGAATAGAGTATATAAACTTTTATGTTGCCTGAATAGTTCGCTAAAAAATCACTCTTCATTGATTATCGGTTCAGAATCGATTAGAGCAGTATAATCTTCAAGTGTACCATCATTAAGACAACACTCAATTATTTTTCTTCCAAGAGGATCCAGTTCAGGATAATCAAGATAGCCTTTAAGGTTTTTCTTAAAGAAATCACTAAGGATTCCTGCACCTTTATCATAAGCTCCTTCCCCTACTTCTGGTTGAGTCTCAATTCTTAAAAATTCTTTTTCAATCTTTGTTCCTTCAATCATCATTTCTTTTAGTGCATAACCTAAAAGAGAACAACGTGCAGGCATAAGTTGTCCCTCAGTAAACCAGGCTCCCCCTCTTCTTGCAAGATACTCTCTTGTAATCCATTGAGGCATAAAACCAGTTTTCCAAGCACCTATATGTTGATTTGGTATAAGTACATAACGTACCTTTGGACTTTCAATTATTTGTTTAAGTAATAAATTTGCTTGTTTAACCTTCTTTCCAGTTGCAAAAGGCCAATAAGATCCTACTCCTTCCGAACTCATACCGCCAGTATCAACTATACTGGGATTACCATACCCTCTTGGAGCGACAAGTCTCCATAACCATGCAAGTGCAGGAGGTAAAACATGGAAAAGTCCGACTATCCCATAGGTTGGATTCTTTTTTGTACATGGTGGAACCCTAACTCCAAAACTTCTTACATCTACCTTTACTTCGCCTTCTATTACACCAGGAAAGATACTTCTTGGTATAACAACTCTTGGATTAGGACATGGTTTACTTGGTTCATCTTCAACATGATCCCACATTAAAGCTGTACTATCTGGTACTGCATTTATATTAAGGAAAAGTAATGGTTCTGGTGGATGTAATGAAAGCTTCTCCAAGTGTGGTTGTATACCATAGTGAGTAATATGATTAACTCTCATAAACCATGAATTCTCGGCATCCCTAATATATAGATTTCCTTTGCCGTTCTTTTTACTTGTATTCTCAGATGTTTTTAAAGCAACAGCCATATCATCACTAACTGGCTGAAGCGCGCATCCTTGTGAAAGTGAAAGATAATCTGATTCTTTTGTTACTGTGTTTTCTCCCAATAAAAGCCTTCCATTTCTCTCCCTTTGCATATCTTCAAGCATCTCGCTCTTTCCACCACCACTTGCTCCTTCATGCACAATTGTAAGTTTATTATCATAAGGAGTAATAACATTTACAGATGAACAATGTAGTGTTACCCAATCTTCTTGCTCTCCCTTATTGATAAGCATACCATAAACCCCTTTCTTAGCACTAGGGCCTGGATAAAGATTATAACTAAACATCTCATAATTACCTGGAAGCCTATTATGAACTACAACTTGTTTCTCATCAAAATGAGTATGTCTAAATGGAGGCACAACATAGATAACTCCTTTAGGCTCATAATCCT
>CAYUUQ010000019.1:0-15281 GCA_964447875.1 uncultured Methanosarcinales archaeon
ACTGTTGGAGGTCGAGAAACAGAAGCATTTACTTGTGCAACAGTACCACGAGCAAACTTAAACTGATAAACTGAACCCCCTAAAATAAATATATCTCCAGGTTTTAGTTTCTCTAAAAACGCTTCTTCAATCCTACCAACAGTTTGTGTTCCGACTTTAACAATAACTTGATGAGATTCAGGTATAGTCCCTATATTAGTCATATAAATAACCCTGCCCATCTTGCCGCGTCTACCAATCATTCCAGTATCTTCATCATACCAGATTTTAGCATAAACATACCTATCTTCAAGATCAATAAACTTTCCAGATAAATAATCTATAACATCAATAAAGTCTTTATCAGATAAATTCCTATAACAATAACTCTGTCTTATCATCTTCTTAAGATCATTAATATGAATCTTTTCTTGTATTGCGATTCCATCTATTTGTTGACTTAAAACATCCAAACAATTTTCAGGAATATGTATCTTATCTATCTTTTTCTCTACTGCAGATTTCAAAAGAACTGCACATTCAACCAAATCATCCCTATCCATAACAATGATCCTTCCTTTTGTAACTGAATGAAGTTGATGTCCGCTTCTACCTACTCTTTGTAGAGCCCTTGCAACAGACTTAGGAGAACTCAACATTATAACAAGATCAATATAACCAATATCTATACCTAACTCCAAACTAGTACTACAAACAACACATTTTAATTTTCCTTCACGTAAATCAGTCTCTATTTTCAACCTATGTTCCTTAGATAAACTACCATGATGAGCACCTATCTTATCTTCAAAAGTGCTTCCCTCTTCATCCTTTATCTCTTCAGTATAATTCTTAGGAAACTTTTCTTTAAGATGATGAACAACTCTCTCTGTTGCAGCCCTAGTATTAGTAAAAATTAAAGTAGTTTTATGTTCTTGAATTAATTTATCCATAAGTTCATACATCTTCTTATGCATAACACCATGCTCAACATCAATTAGATCAGGAACAGGTGATAAAACTTTAAGATCCATTTGTTTGATAAACTGAACATTCACTATCTTACATTTTCTAGGCTTATCTTCTTCATACCCAACTAAATACTCTGCAATCTTTTCTAATGGTGCAACTGTTGCACTTAAACCAACTCTAGTCATACCAGGACTTAATCTTTGTAGCATTTCAACTGATAAACTTAGATGAACCCCCCTCTTATTTTCTGCAAGAGCATGAACCTCATCACATATATACCATTGAACTGAACTTAATTTCTCCCTAAATTTTGGCGAAGCAAGTAATATAGCTAAGCTTTCAGGTGTTGTAATCAAAATATGTGGTGGATTTTTAAGCATAGCTGCCCTATCTTTAGTTGTAGTGTCACCAGTTCTAACACCAACTCTGATACCTAATTCTTTTCCGGCAACTTTCTCTATCTCTTTAAGAGGCTCTTCAAGATTTCTCTGTATATCATTATTGAGTGCCTTTAAAGGACTTATGTAAACACAATAAACTTTATCTTCTAAAATACCTTTTTCAGAACTATCCACAAGTTCATTCAAAACAGATAAGAATCCAGTTAAAGTTTTAGTAGCTCCAGTTGGCGCACTTATTAATATATTATTCCTTGAATGTATCTCCATAACACCATAAAGTTGTGGTAAAGAAAAACTCTTAAATCTACTAAAAAACCATTTTTCAATAGTTTTATTCAGTATTTTCTTAACATCTTTAGCCTTATGTGGCTCTTTCATCAATCTGACCATAAGAAAAAGTAAACTTAATTAGTTTTTAAACATTGGGTTTGATACCAGCTTTTGCCATATTAGCTTTAGCTGTGATATATGCGCCCTTAACTTTATGAGAATCTCCATATTTTGAATACATTTCCTTCAATTCTTCAAAATACCCCATAACATATTCTTTTTTATCATTAATTAATAATGTAGTTATAGCATTAGATAATGTTCTTGCAAGTTCATCTTTTATCTCCAAAACATCTGAATTAGCTTTATCCAAAAAAATAATTTGATCTATACATTCAGTTGCTTTTTTAAACTCTCCTGCTTCTGAAAAAGCAATTGATGCATTTCGTAAACCAGCTGCATAACCTATATTTAAAAACTTATTAGGAAATTTCTCAACAATCTCCCTCATTAATTTTAAAGTGTGCTCGACAGCATCAACCATCCTAAATTTACTAAAATCAAGACAAGAATTACCCATAGCAATCATTCGTTCTGCAAGAACTGCAAGATTATCTTGATATTTCATAGATAATTTCTCTAATAATGATAAAGTATATAATACAGAAATAATATCTTCCTTCATCCCATAATCAATTGCAACCAATCTTAAATCTGTTGCAACTTGTTCTGGGTTAGAGATATCATTTAAGTTACTAATATCTTTACCATTCATTCTTTTTTTAGCTGCATTTATATCGTCCATCATATGTGCATCCTGAAATATCCAATTGCTTTTAGAATATTTAAAATCAGAATCAACCTTAAACGATTCCCTTATCTTATCAATATTCTCAAGAATTAAAGACAATAACTTAAGTTCCATATCAACCATATCTTCGTGGCCATCCAATATAGACCATTTGTAAAGCCATTTTATTCTTGTAGCAATAACAATCTCAAGCAAAAGTAAGTAAGATAACTTAGTTGGTTTAGCCTTTTCAACAAACTTATTCAATAAATCAGACAACATAAATATATTATCTGGATTGTTAATAGCTATACAACCGACTAAAAAAGCCAAGTCATAGGTTTCTTCTCTTGTAGCTACAACCTCCCAATCTATTATTGACTGTATCTTAGCGCCTTTCCAAAGTATATTATTTGGATGTAAATCACCATGAGACAACACCTTATTAAAATAAGGCAAATAAGGAAAAAGATTTAATTTAAGATGATCAAAAACATTTTTTATATCAAATTTAGATAATAATTCAGATTCGATTCTCTCTAATGATTTTTTTAATGAATCATACTCTAAATCTAAGTCTAATTCTGATAATTTAGCTAACTCATCTGTAATCTCATCGTTCTCTTTTTCTTTAAACTCAACTAAACATTTCTTTTCAAAGATATAGTCATAAAGAGAATATACTTTATTCTCTGAAACTATAATCTTATTTCCAATTGGTTTAAGTACCTTAACATTATTATCAGAAAGAAAATTAACTATCTTGTGTTCTCTTTTTAATACTTCTTTATCAGAAATATCAAAAACCTTTAGGATATATTTATCATCAACAAGGTAAATCTTAGAAGTCGATAAAGGATTATCCTGTTTTAATTCAACTATGTTAGATGCATCAACATCAAATTCCTTTTTTATATCAATATCCATAAAGAAAAAGAAAGATTTATTCTATTTAAAATTTCGCTTTAAGTGAAATTTTAAGTCTAAAAATCGCACAATAAGATATTCAGACTTTTAAGTCTGAGATTAATGCGATTTTTTTCATTTAAATCTATAGTTTAAATTATTTATTTAATCTATCATTAAACAAAACAAAAAGAATTTAATACTAATCTCTAAGCCAGGATATTATGAAAAAAGTAACAATGTACTTAATAGCTGGACTTGTACTTGCTCAAAATACTTTTTCCCAAACTAATGAATTATATTCAATAGATAGAACAATAGATAAATTAAGTAAATCCCCACTAAAAACATCAGTAAGAAAAATGAACTTGCACCTAGGTGCTGATTACAATACTGACTCATTAGATGACCTAGATACAGAATCGTTAGTTTCAAGAAAAAATATTGAAGAATTAACTAAAGGCATACAGCCGGTATTAAAAATAAGCTATAATCTGACCAGATATATAGAATATGGAGTTATTCTAAAAGAAAATAATATAGATGAAGAACCAAATTGGTATTCATTTTTATCTTTAAAATTCTAATTTATAAAGAATCAAAGATTCTTTATGACCTAAAAATTCCCTATTGAATTCTTAGATTTAAACCTGTTCTTCAACAAATCAGGTTTACAACTCTCAATAGAATCTTTCTCAACAAAAGGATACTTCCTGCAAACTTCTGGCCTTATAGAGTAAATTTTGCAATAATATTCCCCTTCCTTCTTGCCTAAAAAAAGACAGCCATCATCTGTCCATTTCATAACATTACTATTAATCTCCTTATCATAAATATAAAAATTAGAATGTCCTGCTTCTTTTATCGTTTCAATCTCTTTTTTATTTAACTTAACAGTCAAATACTTGCAACACTCTGCACATGTTCTATCACAAACAAACTCTTCTTTAGTTATCATAATTTATTTTTTATTCTATAACTATAAAAACATTATGTTAAAACATTATCTAAACCAAATTTCAATAATCCATAAACTGAAATTTCTATTATTTTTTTATTAAAAATAAATCAGAATTAAAATGTGAGAATGATGGAATCACTTATCTCTAAATTCTTCCATCAAATCTCCGAAATCCTCGGAGAAAATTCTTTTTGAATTCATTTCTCTCACCTCCGTATAATTTAAACGGAAAAGGCTTAACTATAGATAACACTACTTTCTTTATAAAGCTTTGTATTTATTTCAATATATATAATAAAGAATATAAGTTAAAAAAATAAAAAATTAAATTAAATCTTTCCACCACCTAACTTCTTCAAAGCAAGTAACGCTTCTTTAGGTAGTGCATAAACAACAGTATTGCTCTTATCAGATGAAAGATCATTTATAGTCTGTAATGTCCTTAAGTGCAATGCTCCTGGATGTTTATTAAGATTTGCTGCTGCAGTAACAAGATTTGCTGCTGCAGTGACTTCCCCAGTTGACTTAATTATAACTGCCCTTCTTTCTCTTTCAGCTTCTGCTTGCCTTGCCATAACTCTCTGCATCTCTTCAGGTAGTTCGACATGTTTAAGTTCAACTGACTCAATCTTTATTCCCCATGGGTCAGTTGCCACATCAACTATCTTCTCAATCTTATCAGAGATCTCATCTCTTTTTACAAGTAGATTATCTAAAGTTATGCTTCCTACAACATCTCTAAGTGTTGTTTGAGCTATCTGACTAGTTGCATACATAAAGTCTTTAACCTCAACTACAGCAAGCTTTGCATCTGTAACCTTATAATACAATACTGCATTTATTCTAACAGATACATTATCTTTTGTTATTGTATCTTGATCTGGAACATCAATTGTTTTAGTTCTTATATCAATCCTTTGCCAAGATTGAAATATTGGTAACACAATAGTTAATCCAGGACCAATCATGCCTGAATATCTTCCAAGAGTAAATCTAACTCCCCTTTCAAACTCATTAATAACTCTCAGCCCAAGTAATAGATATATAACAATTGCTGCAGGTACAACAAAAATGCCTAATCCTAATATTATGTCTATCATCCCTATCACCTCCCCTTCTTAAGGCCTTCTAACGCCCCTAGTGATTCTATTGGTACTGCAAATACAATAGTATTTGTCTGATCACTACTTATATCATTAAAATTTTGTAATGTCCTTAAGTGCAATGCTCCTGGTGATTTTCCAAGAATACCTGCTGCTTTCATCAAATTTTGTGAAGCGACCTTTTCACCATCTGAAGTTATGATAAGTGCTCTTCTTTCTCTTTCAGACTCTGCTTCTTTTGCCATAGTTCTTTTCATATCTGGTGGCAAAACAACATCTTTTAGATCAACTGATTGAACATCAATTCCCCATGGGTCAGATGACTTATCAACTATTCCTTCAATTTTCTTACTAACTGCATCCCTATTACCTAATAATTGATCTAAAGAAACTTCTCCAACAACATTTCTCATTGTTGTCTGAGCTAGTTGACTAACAGCATACATATAATCCTCAACTTGTATAACTGCTTTTTCTGCTCCTAATACCTTAAAATAAAGAACTGCATTTACTTTAACAGAAACATTATCTTTTGTTATGCAATCTTGATCAGGAACATCTATAACATTGACTCTAAGATCGATCTTTTGCATATTTTGTATTATAGGCCAAATAAACCTCAATCCAGGTCTCATAAGACCAGTATACCTTCCAAGAGTAAACCTTACCCCATTCTCATACTGAAAAATAACCCTCAGATGAGCTAACAGAATAATAATTCCCCAAAAAACTAGATTATATATTAGTGCTGCCATATTAAATCACCCCTAACTCAACATTTAGTAGGTGATATATATAAATTTAACTATTAAGATAATGCCCAATCCTCTTCAAACCTTCTTCAATCTTTTCAATATCAAGTGCATAACTTAACCTGACTCTTTCAGGATCACCAAACCATTCTCCAAGATAAGTTATTACTTTGTGTTTCTTAAACATATCCCAAACAAACTTTCTTGGGTTAGGAATTTTTGGAAAAACATAAAATGCTCCTTCTGGTTTCCAAAGATCTAAACCTAAATCACATAATCCTTCATAGATAAAGTCTCTTCTTTTTTCCCATATCTTAACGCTTTTATCAATAAAACTTCTTGGAACTTGTGTTGCTTTGTAAGCCATCTCCTGAGCTATAATATTTGTATTCATAGAAGCATGTGTTTTTAATTCAACTGCTTTTGAAACTATTTCTGGATCATTAGAATACATATAACCTACCCTATAACCACACATTGAAAATGTTTTTGAGAAACTATTTATCGTTACAACATGTGGTCCTTTAAGCATATAATTCTCCCTAACATAGATAAGATCCTTATACACTTCATCAGAAATTATTGTAACATCTAAGTCCTTACATAATTTCTCTATTTTCTTAAGTGTAGAAACTTCTTGAATCCTTCCAGTAGGGTTTGATGGTGAATTAATAAGAACAGCCTTACAATCTCTAACTTTCTTATCAAAGTCATCCATATCAATCTTCCCTTTAATAGTTTCAGTAAATTCAGGCTTGATATGGTTAAGCTTTATCAAAGGTACATAAGAATAATAATAAGGATTATGTACTAAAATCTTATCTTTTGGCTTGCAAACAGTCCTAAATGTTATATCTAATGCTTCAGATGCTCCATTTGTAATAATAAAATTATCTTTGGTAGAACCTTTAAAATCTGCCTGGCAGGATAAAGCATTTCTTAAATTATCTTGTCCTTGAATAAAACCATACTTAAACTGACAATAGTTAGGTAAAAACTTAAACACCTCTTTTGGAGGAGCAAGATCAGGTTGTCCACTACCAAAACTAATGTATCCATTACCTTGTATTCCAATGAACATTGATGGGCTTGTTAATTTATCTGTCATATTAATCACCTTATTGATTATATATTATTTAAAACTTAGCAAAAAAATATCTAATTAAAACAATGAAAAAGAATTACTCCGCCTTCGCATTTGATTCTTTGTAAAGCATATTTAATAGAAATAAAAGAGTAAATTTTACTAAAATGGATGCAGAAAATTTATTTGGATTATTATTCTTCAAATAAGGATATCCATTATTAATTGCAGGATCAATCGCCCAAACATTATCAAAATCCCATCCCTTTGATTCTAAGAATGATTGTGATTTTAGTTCAGATGTTGTTGCTTCTTGCAATGAAAGAATAGCTAAATTGCAATAATCATATTGCTTATGTACGGCCCCAATTGGTTCATCACAAAAATCAAGAAGAGATAGATTCCCAGACAATTTTGAAAAATCTAAAACTTCCCCAAATGAATTATTAATTAAAGATTGTAATGGTATGTCATCAGGAAAAAAGTACAATAATAAAGGATAGGTATGATGAATAGGTACATACCTTGAAAGAGATCCATCATAAAAAAGATTTTCATATCTCAATATAGAATAAGAATTATGAACTCCACCTATCCTATCATAATTTGAATATAACATATGAAGATTGCCTGGAGCTAAAGTGTTAGCCACAAAATTAGAAACTGATGCCCTGCCAGTTACATATGAATTATAAATAGCAAAATTGGAATTCGAATCACTGCCAATCAACCCACCACTTAAAATTGATATTTTGTTTTCGACATCTACAATATTTACAAAAGACTCTGAAATATGAATTTTTCCAGTTACCGCACCAACAAGTCCACCAACTTGCATAGGAAAACCTTGAGCATCATAAGAAAAACCAAATTTGACATAAGATTTATCGATTACAGAAACAACATTACCAACAAACCCTACTAACCCGCCTACTGTAGAAGTTATCCCTGTAATGACTCCTTCAACACTAGAACCGATTATACTCACATTCTCATCCATTTTTAATGTCGCATAATCCCCAATATAGCCAATAAGTCCGCCAATAGCAGAATGATGCGAATCTTGGCTATTTATATTAAGATCTGCCACACTAACCCCATTAACTACAGTATGCTTAAATGCAACACCAATCAAACCTCCGACAGAAAGAGTATTAGTATATTCTTTATTTATTAATATATCAAGACCAATTATATTAAAATTACTTATTTCGGCAGACGCATAATTAAATATACCTATACCTATACCATAATTAGTTAGTATATCCATCACATCAGCACTAATCTGAATATTCGAAATAGTCTTACCTTTTCCATCTAAACTTCCCTTAAAATAATTAGTATAATCTCCAATCGGTTTAAAGTCAAATCCTGAACAATCTATATCATTAGCTAAAACATAATCTGAATTAAGATCTAATGAGATATCTTGTAGATCTTGGCAAGTTTTTATTTTTTTAGCGCTGCCAGAAAGCCAACCACACCCTTCTTGGGTAGACCAAATATTCCCTCCAACATCTTCATTCTCATTAGAGTCACACCTTAAATCAATAACATTATTATCAAAAATATTTCGTTCTAAATAATTTCCGCTCCCATAAACTCCTAAACCTATTTCAGAATCATTAAACACATTAGATATAATTGAAGTATAATCTGAAAACACAAAAACATTATCAAAAAAAGTATTATCTGCAACTGAGATATATGCTCCTGAAGATAAATTCATTGAAGCAAATCCATATGTTCCTGCAAAAGTATTACCAGATATATTATTAACCCAATATCCATTAGAAAGACCATCATAAATTAAGCCATAACCTCCTGAATTAGAAGTAATTGTATTACCAAAAATATGCCCCCCTTTTGAAACTATTGCAGCATCACCATAAAAGTTATCCATAACATTCCCACCAATAATAGAATCTTCAACATTTATTCCTTCTTTATGTATATTATTAAAAGTATTAAATGCTATAGACATATTATTCCCCATTATACCTATTGGATAATTCTCGATACCTATTCTTTGAACACCACTTGCACTTAAAACAGAAGATTCTTTACATATAGCAATATCATTGCCGCCGTTTTCCCTTATAAGCCTATTAGTTCCACCAATGATCACATCATCTGCACCAATTTTTATACAACAAGACTTGCCATCATGTTGAAATGCTAATGAACTATCATGTATATCAGAAGGAATAACATAAATTCCTGGTTTTGAAAGATAAGCACATCCATTAATCTGAGTAATATCCATATTAGGTATAACTACCAAATTAACTTCTAATCTGGATCTAACATCTTCCAAACTCCCTTTTACAGTTCCAGAAGAATCCTTAATATCATAATTAAATTTAGAAGGAGAATTATCTATAAAGCCTAAATCAATATCAATTTTATCTGAATTGGTTTTTGCAATAACATAACTACCATAGTCTCCCTTAATATTTATTATACTAGGATTTGTCAATGTAAAAGATGCTACAGAATTAGAAAATATTACAGAAGATGATCTTGAACTACCAACAGAAGGCAAAGAGCTAGCAAAACCTGTTTTATCTATCTTAGTATCATTAGAACCACAACTAATCAAAAACAACAATAAAAACAATATAACTAAAGCTCTTTTCATCTATTCATCCCCTTCTAATTCAAAACTACCAGTATTCACTTGTCCATCCTTCTCAATAATATAATGAAATAAAGATTGCCTAATATCTATAAATCCTAAATCAATAAAAAACTCTTTAGAACTAGGTTTAGCAAGAACATAATAACCATCATCAGAAATTATCTTTACTAAAGAAGGTATTAAACTAGAAACCAGAGTTAATTCGTTTCCACGTAAACTATAATCCGTCTCAAAATTACTAAAGCTACCACAAACAAATATTTCATCCTCGACAATATACAAACAATCATTAGATAATATATCACTCCTTGAATTATATAAAGTCTCAAGCTGTTTTACCGCTGCCAATAATAAAGAATTATTATTTGTGCTAATAACCAAATGACTATCTACAATTTCAACTTTAACAGTATCAGCTGGAATATCTCCAGTAATTAACGAATTAGTAGCTTTAGTTCCAATTAATAAAAACTTACTTGATGGGTCTTCAATATCAATTTCAAAGTTAATATCCTCAAAATCATCCTTTCCAATAAGAATATTTGAAGCCGTCACTTGTTCATCAACTAAATTACCATATGAATCTATACCAACAACAGAAGGAATAAGAGTTGTACTTTCCTTAGACTCTTTTAAAAAAGAGTATATATTATAGCTAGAAGAATAAACAAATGACATACAAAGTAAAGATATTATAGTCAAAATAATCAACTTTTTCATAAATATCAAACTGAACATATATAAATTTTACCAAATAATAAATAAAATACAAAGATTATAGTTACTACAATATAGTAGTTAAAAATAGAAACATTTATATACTAGTTATACTATATATGTAAATAAGAGGTAAATAAAATGTACAATATACAAGATAAGTATGAAAATGCTGTAGAATATCTAAAAGAACATGGTAAACAGATTAAAAAAGCTGGACAACTTACAGGATTAGCATTATTAGCAGCTACATTAACAGGTTGTGCTTCCACCAATGTCAGAGCATTTGGTCATGAACTAGGACCTAATAAAACAGGTGAAAAACTTACTCCAGAACAAACAGGAGGTAGTTTAGGAAATCTTGTAGTTCCATTTATTAGATGATTAGAATTCTATACAAACAGTAGCACGACAATCAAGATTTAATTCTTGATTTGGAGAACAGCTTACAGATACACGACATTCGCCACAATCAACATCAACACCACTATAGCCAGCACCATTTCTTGCCATATTACATAAAGCATCTAATTGAGGAATAGGTAAATTATTATAATCATCTTGCGAAATAGATTGACAATAATTATAAAGTTCATTACATGCACCATCATCACATTTATAATTACACCCATACTGTGAAAGGCAATCTGTATCGCAATCACCACAAAAATTCCTATCAGAATCTAAGTCCTTACATTCATTATTACAACAACCAGGAAAATCATAATCTAGACCACCACAATCACCTGCATCGCAACATTCAACACATTCTCCATCACAACATACACCATCATCGCAATCATTATCATCACAACACTCAGCACATTCTCCATCGCAACATTCAGTATTACCAAAACCTAAAAAACCACAATCATTTCCACAACTACCACAATTATCAGGATCTGAATCAAGATCATAACATTCTCCACCAAAAACAAATGGTAATGGATTTGTATCGCAACAACCAGGAGTAGTAAGGCCTAAACCATCACAATCATCTACATCACAACATACAGCACATTCTCCATCACAACAAGCCTCACCATTTGAACAAAGGTCCTCATAATTACATGACCCATCAGAACAACTATCTACTGTACATGGATCATTATCATCACAACTGCCACAACTTCCACCACAACCATCACTACCACATTCCCTGCCATCACAATTAGATCCTCCACTTCCGCAATTATCACCAGTATTCCCAGCAAAACCAGTTTTCTTAATAAAAACTGAATCAACATCATTACTAGGGCCGCAGCTAATTAAGAACAACAATAAAACTAAAATAACTAAAACTCTGCTCATTAAACCACCGATTAACTTATCTCAAAACTTCCACTACTAGCACCTGTTGAATCCTCAACAAGATAATAAAATACTATAGTTGGATCATTTACAAAACTCATATCAATATCTAATTGTCCTGAGCTAGTCTTAGCAACAACATAATTACCAGTTGGACTACTTATTGTAACTTTAGATGGTCTATTACTTGTAGTAAATGAAGCAGTTGTTCCTGAAACTGAAGCAGATGATGGATAAGGATTAGTTACTGTACATGAACAATGAGGATAATTACAAATATCTCCCTTCATGCAAGTATACGCTCCACAAGTAAGTGAAACCCAACAACATACTTCATCATCAGGAAGATAACAAACTTTTGTTTCCTCCTCCATTCCTGCACCACTAATACACCATTCCATCTGACTATCTACACAATTGCCTTCATCATTACACCACTCAGTACATTCTGCACAAGGAGGATCACATCCCCCACTTCCGCCACCATATGTACTTCCAGCAAAACCAGTTTTCTTAATAAAAACTGAATCAACATCATTAGCGGGGCCGCAGCTAATTAAGAATAATAATAGTACCAGTAAAACACCCAATTTAATCATTAATCTTCACCCTACAATCGATTTTGTCATAATCATATATAAATCTTTTTCTAAAAAGATATAAATAACATACTCTTCCCACATAAAGATGGAGATAAATAAACCATTATCAATAATAGTAATAACGATAATTGTAATTATAATAACTAATATTCCAACTCAATCTGAAAAAACAACACATATATGTAAAAATAGTTCTAATCTAAAACTATATTGGGAAGAAGAAACATTAGATGGTACATTACAACATTGGTATGAAGAAGACAATGAAACATTCAAAATTAAATTTAAAACATCAAAAAGTTTCAAAGGTGCTCCAAACATATATTTCCTGGAAATATACAACAAAACATCAGGTATTGATACCCATTATTATAAATTCTCAGATAAATGTATAATTGATATCTTTAACACAACTGAACACTATTTTGATCCTATTAAGATAAACTGCATTGATGTAGAAAAAGAAACAATAAAAACAGAGTTCTCAAACAATATATTCATCCCGCCAACATGGTGTGAAAAACGTATAACTCCAGATAAAGAAATAATAAACAAAACAAATAACCTGACAATAAATAAAACAATTAACAAAACTAAACTAAATATTTCAACTAAATTATCTCTTCTGGAGGAAAAATAAAATCAACACCCTCATGTAGATTATAATCCTTACATAAAAGCACCTGTCCAACACCGCCTATATTGATGCCATTTCTTACCCATAAGCTAATATTATGTTTTCCCCTACTTATACTTACATTAAAAACACCCCTTGAATACCAACCAGGCCATTCTAAAGACTTATTATACATATCAATACCATCAAGATGAAAATATGTAAGATCATCATCTAAATACTCAAATATTACATAATTATACTGAGTATTAGAATAAAAATTCGCATAATAGTTCCAATAAGTTGCTGTTGGTTGTGTAAAAAAAGGAAGACTAATATCATTTCCATCTTGTTCCCATAAACTTATACCTCTACAACCTTCAGGCATATCTAGATAATAAGCTTGTTTGTAGATTCTTGGTAAATCAGGCATTACTCTCAAGTTAGAGATAAAAAACAATACTACAAGTACAGCTACAACTCTCTTCAACCACTTTTTATCAATTGAAACAACAAACTCTGCAACAATGATAAATAAGAAAGGCAATACTGGATAAAAATGCCTTGTAAATAATATTGTCTGAGGCATAATCATCAACAAAAAAAACAAAATAGGATATGTAACAAAAATAGAGTTATCCTCATTATTTTTTGCAAAAAGTATTGCTAGAATCAATAACCCAACTAATGCTACTGTAAAATAAGGCAAAAACTGCTTCAAAGCAAATAGAGAATATGTGGTTCTACTTAAACCAACTTTTTCAAATAAAAATTTTAGTCCGCCTACAAAAAAATAAGGCAAAAAAACCAAAAAAGATATGAACAAAGCTAAAAAATATTTAATCCTAAAAAATTCTCTAGGTTTCTTATACAATAAATATACTGAGAAAATCAATGGAACAGATATTCCCATAACCTTTGTTTGCATAGCAAGACCACTAAAAACCCCAAATAATATAAAGTCTCTAAGTTCAGGTTTACCTAAACATCTAAGAAAATACCTGAGAGATAATATGATCATCAACACAAGTAAAGATTCTGTATGTAATGTTGTAGCATACTGAACAAAAAACTTGGAACTTCCAAGTAGCATAGCTGCTAACACAGCGGTTTTTTTATTAAATCTCTCCTCAGTAATATTAAATACAAAAAATATAGCTAAAACTGCAAAAATAGCAGAAACTAATCTTAATATAATCACATTTTTTGAAAAAGTAAAAGCCAAAGCTAAGGGAAATAGTAAAGGTTGTGTATTTTCAAAATTAATAAACTCAAAACTTCTCAAATGAATTGCTTGATCATAATAAAATACCTCATCTCCTGAAAGTATAGCTGGACTTTTAGCTATCAAGATAAAATAAATAACAAAGAAGAATATAGCAATATGTCGTGCTGTTATTTTTTTAAGATATTTCTTATATTTCATTTTTCTTAATAATCAACAATATTAAACCAAAAACAGACAATAAAGCTGCTAAAATATCAACTAATATTGCCTCATACTTTAATTCAATCTCACCATGACCATAAATAAGCATCATATAAGGAGATGCTTGGTAAATTTTCAATCTTTTACCGTTACTATAAGCATTCCAATTAGGAAAATCAGATATCTTTATTAAAATTGGAACTGGTTTACTACTATCTACTTTAAATTTAATATATTCTTGTGTTGGACTCATCTCTAAAATCTCAATACTCTCATTTCCGGTTCCTTTAAAATCTGGAACATCTTCATTAACAAAAACCCCTTTAGTGATATTTTTAGACAAAAACCATGCTAAAGTATAGTTTTCCCAAATTTCCTTATCAACAACATTAGGAGTATAATTTAAAACCTCAATTAAGTTAGAATCTCCAACATTATACAAACTATAAGTATGTTTCTCAAGTTTTTCGATTTCTAAATTCCAAACATAAAAAGAATATAATTTCTTCAGCTCATCCCATTCAGAAGACTTATTCTCAAAAGTTATCACATTATTGATATTAAACAAATTAAACTGATAAGGGAGTAGTTCCCTAATAAAACTATCATTTCTAGGTATGATATCCATATTAAGATATAATCCCCAAGCTAATGAATCATTTAAGTCTAATTCTTTCTCTAAATTGAATATATAACGAGCATGCTTAGAAGATTCTGCATACAAACCTTTAATAGAATAAATCTGAT
>CAYUUQ010000020.1:0-14190 GCA_964447875.1 uncultured Methanosarcinales archaeon
CTACTAATTTATTTAATTTCACAATTGGTGTACTGCCCACCAACTCTAACATATTATTTACAACTTTTGTCATTTTATATACCTCCTCCATCTTGATTTTTTCTATTATCTTTTCTTGTATGTTCAGGATGTTTACCTACAAAAATAGTAGTTCCTGCCCTAACATCATCTATTATCCAAGATCTTGCACCAATATTTACATGATCTCCTACAGTTATTGGACCAAGTAAAGTCGCATCAGCTCCAATAACTACATGATTACCAATATCTGGATGTCTTTTATATTCTTTTCTTAAAGCTCCAGTTGCTTCTTCATCAAATTGTAAAACACCTAAAGTAACACCATGATATAGCCTTACATGATCACCTATAGTTGCAGTTTCTCCAATTACTACTTTTGTTCCATGGTCAATAAAAAAATACTCACCAATCTCTGCTCCCGGATTTATATCAATACCTGTTTTTGAGTGAACATGTTCTTGTAATTCTCTTGCATAGGCATTACTTCCTCTTTTGTGAAGTTCATGAGTAACTCTATGTGCTTCAATAGCTTGAAATCCAGGATAAGCTCTAATAATGGGGGAATAATCCTTAGCTGCAGGGTCTTCTCTGTAAGCAGCATCGACATCTTTCTTTAACTTCTCTCTTATAACTGGTAGTTGATCAAGAGTTCCATCAACAACCTCTTTTGCAACCTCACTATCATCAACATAAGGCATCATACCATCTAAGAACAATTGTCCTAGTTCATTTATTTGTGTTTCAAGAGACTCTTGATTATCTGGATTAGCAACTTCTCCATTATTCCAATAATGTGGAAAAAATATTCCTTTCATATATGATAATTCTTGAAAACCATTAGGTCTTTCTGGAAATGGGTGTTCAGGTGATCTTGTCCAAAAAGGGTCTTTATCAGATTGATAAGACTCAACTAATTGACTTGCTGCTTCTCCCCTATACCTATATGTTTGAACTCTTTCTCTCGGTCTACTCATTTTTCATTAAATTCCTCAAATATATCATTTGTATTTATTATAGTGACTTGTATCATTTTATTATACCTCATTAAAATTTTATATAGATGTAAAACAAAAATTATTTTAGATTAAAACAATGGATGCTGTATTAACAACAGCAACAGCTACAACAACAAGAAATAATACTTAATTTTAGCTGTTTTCCTTTCATAATAGTTTACGATTGTGAACTAATTTATAAACTTTTCGTTTCCACATTAAAACAAAAGATTTATATCCCAAACTAATTTACAACTTATTATGATATTACCTTGTGATGCATGCATGTGGGGATTAATTCCTATGATAAAAAGAGAATTAGTTCTTAAAATGTATAAAGAAAACAAAATAACCAAAGCAGAAATAGCTAGGAAATTATCTATAACTAAAAGTGCAGTAACTCAATATATACAGGGAAAACGTGCTACAGACTCAAAAAAACTAAGAAAAATAAAACCATTAGATAAAGCAATCTCAAAATTAGCAAAAGAAATCTCAGAGAAATCTCCATCAGAAAAAGCTATAACAAAAACATTCTGCGAAATCTGTAAACTTGCACAAAAGAAAACAGGAACATGTTAACTGTAAACGAAATAAAATCAATTCTAGAAAATTCTAAAACAATTGCCGTAGTTGGTTGTTCAAAAAACACTGAAAAAGCAGCAAATAGAATACCTGCTTTTCTACAATCAAAAGGGTATAAGATTATTCCAATAAACCCAACAGCAGATGAAATCCTAGGGGAGAAATGTTATAAGAATCTAAATGAAATAACTGAACAAGTTGATATAATTGATGTTTTTAGACCAGAAAATGAAACTCCTAAAATAGTTGAAGAAGCAATTAAACTAAAACCAAAACTAATCTGGCTTCAATTAGATATTGAAAACTCAGAAGCAGAACAAATAGCGATTAATGCTAATATTCCAATAGTTATGGATCATTGTATTAAAATAGAATACTCAAGACTTCTAGAATAATATTCTTATAAGAATAAAACAATCACATACATTTATAAGTAAAGTTCTGTCAACAATTGTAAACTAAAACATTTGGAGGTGTTATTATTATGACAAAAAAAATCGAAACAAAACTTTTACATGCAGGACAAGTTCCTGACCCAAGTACATTAGCAAGAGCTGTGCCATTACATAGGACAACATCTTATGTGTTTAAAGACACAACCCATGCAGCTAATTTATTTGGCTTAAAAGAACTTGGAAATATCTACACAAGGCTCATGAACCCAACAACAGATGTTCTTGAAAAAAGATTAGCAGAACTTGATGGTGGCGTTGGAGCTTTAGCACTAGCTTCTGGAACAGCAGCAATATTCTACTCAATAGTAAACCTTGCAAAAGCAGGCGATGAGATAGTTGCATCAAAAAACCTTTATGGTGGGTCTTTTACTCAATTCAATAATATTCTACCTGATTTTGGAATAACTGTAAAGTTTGCAGATCCCCAGGATCCAAAAACATTTGAAGATGCAATAACAGAAAAAACAAAAGCACTATATGTAGAAACAATAGACAATCCAAATCTAAATGTTCCAGATTTTGAAGCAATAGCTGATATTGCTCATAAAAACAAAATTCCATTCATAGTAGATGGAACATTCACAACACCAGCACTATTAAATCCAATAAAACATGGTGCAGATATTGTAGCTTATTCATTAACAAAATGGATAGGTGGCCATGGAACAGCAATAGGTGGTGCAGTAGTGGACTCTGGAAAGTTTGACTGGGCAAAAAACAATAAACATCCATTACTAACAGAACCAGACCAATCTTACCACGGAATAAGGTATGCTCATGACCTGGGAGATTTAACACCATTAGCATATATATTAAGAATGAGACTAGTTCCTCTAAGAAATCTTGGAGCATGCATCTCACCTGATAACTCATGGATAATTCTACAAGGATTAGAAACATTGCACCTAAGGATGAAAAGACATAGTGAAAATGCTCTAAAAGTTGCAGAATACCTTGAGAAAAATGATTTAGTAGAATGGATAAAGTATCCAGGGTTAGCCTCCCACCCAACTCATGAAAATGCAAAGAAATACCTAAAAAATGGATTCGGCGGAATGGTCATTTTCGGAATCAAAGGTGGTAAAGTTGCAGGAGAGAAATTCATCAACAAGTTAAAACTAGTTTCTCACTTAGCAAATGTTGGAGATGCAAAAAGTTTAGCGATACATCCAGCTTCAACTACTCACTCTCAGTTATCTGAAGAGCAATTAAAAGATGCTGGAATAGGTCCTGATTTGATAAGATTATCAATAGGAATAGAAAATGTAGATGATATTATTGAAGACATAGAACAAGCATTAAAGGAATCGCAATAAAACAAGTTAATTAAAAGAAGTTACGAGGTAAAAACATGGGATTTGAAACAGACGCAATAATAAAAGGACAAAAGCCAGTAATATCTGAAACATCATTTGGAGACATTACTATTCCAATTCATGTTTCAAGTAATTATGCAAGGGAAAAAGTTTCAGAACTTCCTGGCGGCTATGAATATAGTCGTTGTGGAAATCCTACTCGGTCTGCATATGAAGAGTGTCTTGCTTCATTAGAGCATGGAAAGTTTTGTCTTTCTACGTCATCTGGTCTTGCTGCTGTAACTGTTGTCTCATTTCTTCTGGAAGCAGGAGAGAATATCATTGCTTTTGAAGACATCTATGGTGGTACAATAAGGATATTTGATGATATCCTACCAAAAAAAGGTATAAACACAAAATATTTTGATGCAACCAATCCAGAAACAATAAGAAGTGTTATAGATGACAAAACAAAACTTATCTGGCTTGAGTCACCAACAAATCCTCTGTTAAGGGTTTGCGACATAAAAAAGATAGTGGATACTGCAAAGGAGATAAATAAAGATATCCTTGTTGCAATAGACAATACATTTCTAAGTCCATATTTCCAAAAGCCTCTTGACTTGGGTGTGGATATAGTTGTACACTCCACAACAAAATATGTAGGCGGACATTCTGATCTTATTGGTGGCGCTATAATTGTAAAAGACAAAACCCTATATGATAAATTATGGTTTATACACAACGGTATAGGTGTTAATCCATCTCCATTTAATGATTGGCTTGCCTTACGTGGCCTAAAAACATTATCAGTTAGAATGGAAAAACATCAAGAAAATGCATTGAAGATAGCAAATTTTCTAAAAACAAATAATAAGGTAGCAGAAGTTTACTATCCTGGATTAGATAATAAATACAAAGAAATAACTGATAAACAAACTTCAGGCTACGGCGGAGTAGTTTCATTTAAGTTAAAAGGCAATAGAGATCAAGCTATCAGATTTGTAGAATCAACAGAACTATTTGCTTTAGCAGAGAGTTTAGGTGGTACTGAAAGCCTAATAGAACACCCCCTAACAATGTCTCACTCAAGCGTACCAGAGAGTAAACTTAATAAACTAGGAGTAACAGAGGACATAATAAGGTTATCTGTTGGTCTTGAAACAGTTGAAGACCTAATAGAAGATTTAAAAAAAGCTTTTGATAAAATTTAGATAAATGATAAGGAGAAAAAATGCCAATAAAAATTAAAAATAAACTCCCAGCAAAGAACCAGTTAGAAGAAGAAGGAATATTTGTTATGACTGAATCTAGGGCAGCCCATCAAGATATTAGGCCTCTTAAGATAGCTATTTTAAACTTGATGCCCGAAAAGCCAAAAACCGAAGTCCATATACTTAGAAGACTCTCAAATACACCATTACAATTAGAGATAGATCTTTTACATCCAGAAACTCATGTATGTAAGACAACATCAAAAGCTCACTTAGATGAGTTTTACACAACTTTTAGCAAGGTAAAATCAAAAAAATATGACGGCTTGATTATTACTGGAGCTCCTGTTGAAACACTTGATTTTGAAGAAGTAGATTATTGGGATGAACTAAAAGACATAATGGAATGGGCAAAACATAATGTAAGCTCTACTTTATTTATGTGTTGGGCAGCTCAAGCAGGATTATATTACCATTATGGTATAGGAAAACATGAATTGGATAAAAAACAATTTGGTTTATTTAGGCATAAAGTAAATAATACAAAGTGCCCCATAGTTCGTGGCTTTGATGATGTATTTTGGGCACCACACTCTAGACATACTGCTATACATAGAGAAGATATTTTGAAGATAAATGAGTTAGATATTATCTCAGAATCAGATGAAGCAGGTGTTTATATGGTAGTATCAAAGAAAAATCACCAGGTTTTTGTAACTGGCCATTCTGAATATGACACTCTGACATTATTACAAGAATATAAAAGAGATAAATCATTAGGAAAAAAAATAGAATTACCTCAGAATTATTACTTTGATGGGGGAAAAGATCCAGTTGTTAAATGGAGGTCTCACTCTACTCTATTGTTCACTAATTGGATCAATTATTATGTATATCAGATAACACCATATGATATAAATGATATAGACAATTGATTAGAAAATGAATAAGGTAGTCTTAATAGATGAAGAAAAATGCATAGGCTGCAAAGCATGTGTTAATCTTTGTCCTAAAAAAATATTATATATTGATGAAAAATCGAACAAGTGTAAAGTGACTGATGAATCTAAATGTGATAAACTTGCAGGTTGTGAACGAGTCTGCCCAACAGAAGCAATAAAGATAAATAAATAAAATCATAAAATACAATTCTTACAATCCGTTCCTTCACATACTTTATTTTTAAACTTCCATTTCAAAGCCCATTCCTTCATATCTTGTATAATCTTAATAAAGTCTTCTCCTCTTCTTGTTAATGAATACTCACTTTTAACTGGAACAATACTAGAATCAACTCTTTTAGAAATCAATCCTTCTTTTTCTAATTCTTTTAACCGAAGAGACAACAATTTTGGAGTAATCTCTTTAATCCCTCTTTTGATCTCAGAATATCTTTTCCATCTATATTTACCTTTATGTAATTCTAGTAATATAACTAAAGTCCACCTTTTTCCTATAAAATTAGCTGTTTGATATATCGTACAATCCATATTTATCACTAGTATCTAAAAGGAAACCACCATTATATAAATAAGTATCTATTTTCTACTAACTATCCAAAAGATAGTATAGGGTGATAATATGGATTTTATAAAAGCAAAAGTATTAAAGATTGAAGAATTAGCAGAAGGAGTAAGACATTTTATACTTTCTCGTCCAGATAATTTTGAATTTAAAGCTGGACAGTTTGTCATGATAAAAAAAGAATTAGACGGTAAAGAAGTCAAAAGAGCATATTCTATATCATCATGTCCTACAAGAAAAGGAGAATTTGACTTATGTATAAAAAGAGTAGAAAACGGAATAATGTCCAATCATTTTTTTGAGTTAAAAGAAGGTGACGAAATAAGTTTTGGTGGACCTCTTGGTCATTTGACACCAAAAAAAGATGGGAGGGATATTATTTTAGTCGGTGTAGGATCCGGAATAGCTCCTTTAAGAAGTATGGTACATTATCTATTAAATGAAAACTATGACAAAAAAGTTGCATTAGTTACAGGTGCAAGAAGCGATAACCATTTGTTATATGATGAAGAAATGAAAAACTTGATGGATAAACATGATAATTTTTCATATCATCCAATAGTTAGTAAATGTCATGATCCGAATTGCAAAGAAGGCAGAGTACAAGATCTGATAAAAGATTTCTCAGTAAATGAAAGCCAGTTTTATCTATGCGGATTTCCTAAAATGGTAAATGAGACAAAAGAATTATTGAAAAGTAAAGGTATAGACCTAACAAATGTAAAATTTGAGGCATATTAATATAAAATGGCAAAAAGACAAATAATCAAAATTGATGAAGATAAGTGTACAGGTTGTGGCTTATGTGTTCCAAATTGTCATGAAGGTGCTTTGCAGATAATTGACAATAAAGCTAGATTAATCTCTGACCTATTCTGTGACGGATTAGGTGCATGCATAGGTCATTGTCCAGAAGGAGCAATAGAAATTGAAGAAAGAGAAGCTGCCCCTTATGATGAAAAGAAAACAATGATAGAAAACATAATTCCTGCAGGAGTTAATACAATAAAAGCACACCTAGAACACCTCAAAGATCATAATCAAACAGATTTTTTAAATCAAGCTTTAGAAGTATTAAAAGAAAAAGGAATAGAGAATCCTCTAAAGGATTCAAAGGAGGAAAATAAAATGTCAGCATGTGGGGGAGGATGTCCAGGTTCCAAAGTAATGGACTTCTCAGAAGAAAAAGAAACTAAAGAATCAAATGAGGATGGAAAAAGATCTTCGGAGTTAAGACAATGGCCAGTTCAACTGCATTTAGTACCACCAATAGCACCATATTTTCAACAAAAAGATGTAGTTTTAGCAGCTGACTGTGTAGCTTATGCTTTAGCAGATTTTCATAAGGATTATTTGAAAGATAAAAGTTTAGCAATTGCTTGTCCGAAGCTAGATTCAAATCAAGAGGTTTATGTGGAAAAGATAACATCACTAATAGATGATGCTAAAATAAATACACTAACAGTTATGACTATGGAAGTTCCATGTTGTGGTGGTCTAGTACAAGTTGCAAAACAAGCAGCAGAACAAGCAACTAGAAAAGTTCCAGTAAAAAATATTGTAGTTGGAATACAGGGAGATATCCTATCAGAAGATTGGATATAAAAGGAGGAAATAAAAAATGTTTTGTAATCAATGTGAAGAAACAATTAAAGGCGGATGTACAAAAATTGGAGTTTGTGGTAAGAATGAAGACATATCAAGCCTACAAGATACAGTAATTTATGGTTTAAAAGGAATAGCAGCTTATGCATATCATGCAAGGGAACTAGGTTATAAGGATGAAGAAGTTGATTCATTTATGCATGAAGCTTTATTTAGCACTTTAACTAATTCAAATTTTAATCTAAATGAACATATTGCTTTAGCTCTTAAAACAGGAGAAATCGCAATAAAATCAATGGAGCTTTTAGATAAAGCACATACTGAAACACTAGGAACTCCTGCACCAGTAACAGTTAAGCAAGATAACATCGAAGGAAAATCTATTCTCGTTACAGGACATGACATGTTCGCATTTAAAAAATTACTAGAACAAACAGATGGTAAGGGAATAAATGTTTATACTCATTCAGAGATGCTTCCAGCACATGGTTACCCAGAACTAAATAAGTTCAAACACCTAAAAGGGAATATTGGTGGAGCATGGCATGATCAAAAAAAGGTTTTTGAAGAATTTCCCGGATCAATTCTTGCAACAACTAATTGCGTAATGCCTATAACTGAACAAAAATATAAGGATCGTATTTTTACTTATGGTATAGCTGGAATTGAAGGTATAGGTAAGATTGAAAATGACGATTTTAGCAAATTAATTGAAAAAGCACTTTCATTACCAGAAGCAAAAATAAACAGTGATAAGACTCTCTCAACAGGATTTCATCATACACCTGTTTTAGATCTAGCACCAAAAATAATAGATCTTGTAAATGAAGGTAAGATAAAAAGATTTTTTGTTATTGCAGGTTGCGATGGTCCAGAAAAATCAAGAGAGTATTTTAGAGATCTAGCATTAAGTGTTCCAAAAGATTGTATAATCTTAACAACTTCTTGCGGAAAATTCAGATTTAATGACCATGATTTTGGAGATATAGATGGCATACCTAGACTAATTGACTTAGGACAATGTAACAACTCAATATCTTGTGTAAAAATAGCAACAGCTCTTGCAGATGCTTTTAATTGCACAGTAAATGATTTGCCACTTACAATTGTATTGATGTGGTTCGAACAAAAAGCAGTAGCAATATTATTAGGTCTTTTAAATTTAGGAGTTAAAAACATATATTTAGGTCCAAAAGCCCCTGAGTTTTTATCAGAAAATGTTGCTAAAAAAATCATGCAGGATTTTGACTTACATTTAACTTCAACAGTAGCTGAAGACTTGCCTAAAATGCTTAAATAGTGAGGTAAACAAAATGACAGATAATAAATGTTTTTCAAAAAACTTAAACGAATTAATGCAATTTCCATCTGAAGGCGTTTTTAGTACTGTTTTAGCTAAATCTGATAGTTATAACTATACTTTAATGTGCCTAGCAGCAGGAACAGACATCGATACACATACTTCAACTAAAAATGGTGTTGTTCAAGTACTAAAGGGAAAAGGAACATTCAAATTATTTGACAAAGAGCTAGAGATGATTCCTGGAAAGTTCATTTTCATGCCAAAAGATGCGCCACATTCCTTGAAAGCAGATGAAGATCTGGCTATATTGTTATGTTTAACAGTTTAGATAATATGAATATTAAAAAAAGACTTACAAAAGAAGTAACAATCATAGGATTAATATTCTTAATATCTTGGGTAATAATAACATTATTATTTCTACAATTCAGTTCTTCTCTTAATAATTTAATAAAAGAATCTGACCCAGCATTAAACGCTATGGAACACATGTTACTTGATGTATATCAAGATAATATTCTCCTTTTGGATTATCTTAATACAGATGACTATGATTATGCAATAGAGCTTGATGAAGAAGTAGCTTTATCTAATGAACGATGTAAGGCTGTTGAAAATGAGGTCGAAAACTTAATAGTCACAAACATATTAACTGATAGAAATCTTATTAAAGATTATAATGAAGCAAATTCTATTCATCATAATGTCGGAAAGATAAGAGATAAACTCTTAATACTACACAAAAAGGAGATAGCTACAAAAAAAGATTTAACTAAAGACAAAACTAAATTACTAGAAGAACATAGTTCTTTGTTTAAACAAGCAGTAGACAAATTTACTAATAATATTGAGGTTTTAAATCAGAGAAATGAATTATTAAGAAATAAACTTATGCATCAGTCTAAGATTTATTTCGGCGTCATGATTGTTCTTTTATTCAGTTTATTACTCACAATAATCTATAAAATCAGAAAAATAAGTAATCAGATTATAAAACCACTAGATGATACAATAAATACGACAACTAAATTTGTAGATGGTGATTATGAAGTTAGATTAGATCCATCAGATGATATTTCTGAGATAAATGAATTACAAAGTAATATAAATAATGTTTTTGGAGTTATTGAGAATGTTGCAGATAATCCTAAAGAAAAAGAAAGAATTGAATTCGATCTTCTAAGACAAGAGTATATAGACATTATAACATATATAAAAAGCAGAAATATTGAAAAAAAACAAGTGACAATAACAGATCTAAAAAAACATCTTGGGGTAACACACCCTACAGTACTTACTAAGCTAGATTTTCTAAAAAATAAAGAATATATTACAGTAAAAAAAGACGGAAGAGAGAAATTTCTTCAACTAACTAGTAAATCAACCAAATTTTAACTATTTTTTAACTATTTTTAAGATTTCTTTATAAACAAGATACTCCATTAAAAAACTAAACAATTTTAGTAAAAAACAAATAATCAGGAGGGATTAAAAAATGAATAAAAACGTGTATTGGATTGCTGCAATAATAGTGGTTGGTTTGCTATCTTTTTATAGTGGAGCAAGTATTAAAGAAAATGGAGCAACAAAAGAGGGCGTTGCTAAAAATATGGATAAAGGAACAAGTGATCTACAAAAAGCAGTTGATTTCACTATTGAAACAATAGATGGGGAAACTGTAAGTTTAAAAAATAATTTAAATCAAAAGAAGTCAACGGTTTTATACTTCATGTCAAGTACATGTTCTACTTGTGCAAAGAATTGGGCAGCTTTGAATAAAGTTTATCCAGAATATGAAGACAAAATAGATTTTGTTGCAGTTTCAGTAGACCCTACTGATACTGTAGAAGTACTAAATGAACTTAAAGAAGATAAAGAGATCATATTCGATATGTCAGCAGGAAATCCAGAACTTGCAATAAAATATGATGTAAAAAAACAAACAGCAAAATTTGCTATTGATTCTGATGGGAACATAGTTAGTAGACACGATGGTGCCTTAACTGAAGAAGAATGGAAGTATTTTTTTGAACAATTATAAAATGATTGATTCAATTTTGCTGAGTTTTTCATTTACACAAGGAATTTTTGCATTTTTTGCACCTTGTGCAGTAGCTTTACTTCCAGGTTACTTATCTTCATTTGTAACCAGAAACATTGAAAAACAAAGGCAAAAGAAATGGCTACTTCTTAAAAGAGCCATCTTTTTCTCTTTTTTAACAATTTTAGGAATAACTACAATATATGGGTTAGCAAGCCTTGCAATCATGCTTTTTGCTAGTATCATAAAGAAAGTAATCATATATTTAGGTATCTTACTTGGAGTAGTTATAATAGTTGTTGGTATATTTATGATTAAAGGAAAAACATTAAGTTTTCAATTACATGGGCCAAAAACAAAGTCAAAAAATCAAGCTATTGAAAGTTATTTATTTGGAATAAGTTACGGAATCGGTTCTTTAGCATGCCTATTCCCTTTTTTCCTAGTTGTTGCAACATCAGCAATACAATCTGGTTCATTTATAGTAGGAAGTTCTTATTTCGGTGCTTATGCTATGGGTATGAGCTTGTTTATGTTTGGTTTTTATATATTGGCAGTCTTTGCAAAAGATTTTTTACAATCATCAGTATCTAAGATTATGCCTTATTTACATATGGTGGGTGGTTCAATAATTATACTAGCAGGGTTATATATAATTTGGTATCAAGGCGGGACATTATTATAAATCAATTTAATCAAAAAACTTATAAATAAGTTCACAATTGTGAACTAATATAAAATATTAGGAGGCGATATAAAATGCAAGAAGAAAAACCCGGTGAACATCACCATAAAAAAGAAGACGATACTTTCACAATAACTAAAACTGATTTGTGGAAGTCTATTTCTGTAATCTTATTTGTACTATTGATTATATCTATATTTACAGGAGGTTTTGGAAGGGGTAATCAAGAAACAACTGAAACTATCCAAAAAACAGCAGTAAAGCAAGCTGAAACAAAACAAGAAATAGCCCAACTATCGGTTGATGGATTTTCAGCTAAGGGAGCAAAAGATGCTAAAGTTACAATTGTAGAATACAGCAGTTTCTCGTGCGGATATTGTAACAGAGTTCGTGGCACAATAGATCAAATCTTAGAAGCATACCCAAATGATGTAGAGATAGTCTATAAACACTTCAATAGGGGTGGCTCAGACTCTCAAACAGCTCAAGCAACAGAATGTGCTAGTGAACAAGGAAAATTTTGGGAAATGCATGATGAAATATTTGATAGTGGAGCTTCAGGAGATCTAAGTTCATATGCAAAAAAATTAGGATTAGATGTTACTAAATTTGATGATTGCTTAAGTTCCGGTAAATACAAAGAAAAAACAGAACAAAGCACAAATGAAGCAAGAGCTCTCGGAGTTGGAGGAACACCAACTTTCTTCATAAACGGAAAAAAACTTGTCGGTGCTCAGCCTTTTGAAGCTTTCAAAACAGCAATTGAAGCTGAACTAAATTAATTTTTTATTTTTTTCTTAAAGTTTATATATAAGTTAACAATAGTAAACTATAATGGATAACAAAAAACTAGGATTAATACTAATAATTATTGGAATTTTACTAGCAACTTCCCTTTATTTAATCAAAATTAGAGAAGACTTTATGATTCAAAAAGTTGTTGTAGATCAAGGTTCTTGCTTTTTAGATGATGGAACATGCTTACATAAAGATAGAGACTTAACTTTCTATTATATTGGCTGGTTTGTATCATCAATATTGGTTGCATTAGGAATATATCTCATACTTTTTGATAAATCTCAAAAAGAGATAGTAAAAACATTAGAAAAGCAAAAACACATTCAAATTGAAGAAGAAAAATTCAATATTCTTTTAAAAGGACTATCTAAAGACGAACAAACAGTAATATCAGCAATAAAACAACAAGATGGAATAACACAAACAACTTTGCGTTTAAGAACAGACTTACATAAATCAAAATTAAGTATAGTTTTAAATGAATTAGAAAAGAAAGATCTTATAGCAAGATAAGAAAAAGGAAAAACAAAACAAGTTTTCCTTAAAATTAATTATTAGGGGTGGTTTATATGAAAACAGAAGCTTTTGTTTTCGCATTAATTGTAGCTTTACTTTGGGGTATCGCACCCTTATTAGATAAAAAAGGTGTAGGCAATTTAAATCCAATTATAGCAGCTTTCTATAGGTCCTTAGGAGCAATAATATTCTTAGTTATAATATCTTTAGTTATGTTTTATCGAAAAGAGATTACATTATCTGATTTTACAAATTATAAATCAATTAGTTTAATTTTGCTTTCAGGTGTATTAGCAGGTGCCTTAGCTAACTTTTTTTATTATTTAGTCTTAAAGATGACTAAAGCATCTAAAGTCGTTCCAATAGTAGCAATATTTCCATTGATAACTGTACTATTAGCATTTATTTTTCTTGGAGAAAAAATAGAGATTAAGACAATCTTTGGAACAATAGCAATCATTCTGGGAGTTATATTAATAAGGGGATAAACCTTAAAATTGATATTTAACACCTAAAACCTAAACTTTAAAAACAAACTATATTTCTAGAAAACTATGCTTAAAATAACACCATATATCCCATTCATAATTCCTATTGTATTAATCGGAGGATTATTCAACCCATTATTTGGGTACTTCCTTATATTGGATATGGTCTTATTAATAGCAATAAGTCCATTTAAAGGAAGATTCTTTTGTGGTAACTTATGTTCTAGGGGAAATTTTGGCGATTTTATCCTAAGAAAGATATCAAGAAAAGGAAAAATTCCAAAACTATTCAAAAATAATGTTTTTAGAATAATAATTTTAGTTTTAATGATGTCTCGTATGATTTATCAAATTGTCCAGGCAAATGGATTATTATACAAGATAGGTGCAGCACTACTATCTTCTTACTTACTACAAACAATAATAGTATTAGTTCTTTCAATAACAGTTTCACCAAGGGCCTGGTGTCACTTTTGTCCAGCAGGAACCATTCAAAAAGTATTCGATAGAAAAAAATACATTCTTAAAGCAGATAAAAGTAAATGCATAAATTGCGGAATCTGTAATAAAGTCTGCCCTATGGAAATCCCAGTTAAAGAAATACTAGATCATCCAGATTGCATTAAATGTGGCAGATGCATTAAAGCTTGCCCTAAAGATGTTCT
>CAYUUQ010000021.1:0-3680 GCA_964447875.1 uncultured Methanosarcinales archaeon
ATGATATACTTAAATACCAAGCAAGATAATTCAGATATTGATATTAATGATGAACTATTCTATCAAAGTGGAATAATAAAAAACAAGATCGATACTTGTTTATCTACATTAACAGATAAAGGTATGAAACTAATGTCTAGTCAAGGGTTTTATTTAGAAATACCTTCAATTAAAGAATATGATAATGCAACTGCTTACTGGATCAAAGAAACAATAAATATAATGCCTCCAAAATTTGATGATATTGAGAATGAACTTGAGTCTTATATATACTCTAACATAGGAAACTGCATTAATTTTCAGGAATTTATAAATCAGGGATGGACTATATCTTCTTTTGATCCAACTATAGATGCCCAATTCTATGAAAAAGACATTAATGTTAATGCTATCTATGAAGTAACTATAGAAAAAGAAGATTACAAAAGAACATTAGTTGATTCAGTTTATATACCAAGAATAAAATTTAGAGATATGTATGAAAGAGCAGCAGATCTTATAAACTATCAATTATTAAAGCCAGATTTTGACATAGATGATCCTTTAGATAATTATGACTCAGATTCTTATATAATAGATTATCAAGATACTGGAGATGGAGAAACATTAATTTTTTCAATAACAGATCCAAGTAGTAAAGTTATAGATGGTTCTGACTTTACATTAAGATTCGCAGCAGAGTTTAAGATAAATGAATTAGTAAGAACCTATAAAGCAGGAACACAAGTTTTATATTCACCTGATAGGTTAGCTATGTTATACTTTGCATCAGGTTCACCTGCAGACATAACAATAACCCAGTATGAGAGAGATTCAGTAACTCGTTACCAAACATCAAAAACTAAAGTTAATGATGTAGTAACAGAATATACAGATGTAACATTTCCAACAAGATATCCAATATATAGGTTTGGTCCAAGTGGACTTGATTTTAGTGGAAGTCCAGCAATATTAACTATATACACAAATAAAGATCAAACAGGTGGCTCTGGAATAATGAGTCTGATTCATACAAGTAATGATGGTTGGACACCTTATCCAAATGTACCTGATTCAGGTATTGGTGCAATAACTACTATGATATATGGTTTCAAATGAAAAGAATATTATTAATCTCAATATTGATTGCAATTTTAATAGTTTGTTTTCCAATAGCTAACGCTTCTAGTATTTGTGGAACTACTGCAGTAGCTTCAAGCGGCCAAGATTTAACCGTCGTTGATTGTTCAGATCAAACTGAAAATGATTTTAACGCTATAGCTGAAGAAGAGAGGAGTTTATGGTCTGTTGCAATGCCTATTGTTATGATATTAATTGCTATATTTGTTATCTATTTTTGCCCTATATGTGCTGCTTCAGGTGGTTCAATCTTTGGAACCACTGGTACAGTTGCTAGCTTAGGATTGACTACTTCTCTTCAGACAGCATTAGTTGGAGTTTCAGGTATTGCATCATTTGCTTATGGAGTTACAGATATTTTCGATTCATTAGATGCATCAAGAACAGTAGTCTTCACAGCAACATGTGATGATGATATTGACATAACATTAAGAGAAGATGATGGTGACTGCACATGTACAATAGTTGATTCTTCTACATCAACATCTCAAAACCTAGGTAACGGAGCAACTTATAGTGTAACATCCGGTTCAACCTACACAATGACTGCAGTTTTAAAAGATTTTAATTGGCCAAGTACATCTGCTACATGCAAATGCACAGCAAAAGGTTACATATCATCAAACAATGCTGATCCAACTGTAACTCAACCAACAGCAACCTTACCAACACCAACAACCCCATTAACAACAACTGCTTCATCAGTATTGGTTTGTTGTGAATCTGTTGATGGTGTTTGCCTTGATAATTACATAGAAGGTGATTGCACAAGTTCAGGTGGAACAGTTCATTGTATATCATGCTCACAAGTTTCTGCATGTCAACCTGCTGATGGAACAGGTCAAGGAACAGCATCAGTTTCATCAACATTCGCGTCACAAGGCGAAACAGTAACAATATCATATTATCTTTCAGATGCTACATCTTCAACAACAGTTAAAGCAATAATAAAAGATAGCATTACAACAATAACTACTCTACAGCTATATGATGATGGTTCACATAGTGATGGTTCAGCATCAGATAAAACCTATGCTAACACTTGGACAATTCCAAGTAGTGTAACAGGAGACATAACATGGGATATAGAAATTGATTACGGAACAAATGTTGTAACAAATCAAAATGTGGGCAATCTATTAGTAACTAATGCACAATGTCAACCATTAATATGGAATAATGGAACAACGAATATTGTTATAGCAGGTGTTAATTATCCTAGTTTCTCTGACTTTAGCCAAGATGCAAATACAACATGGGCATTAATTGCAATGAACCAACCATTTTCAACAAATATGAACGATATAAATTTCTTTGTATTAGATTCTATGTTTAGTGATACAACTAATATCATCTCTTATGCTAACTCAAATTGTTTTAGAAACCCTAATCTGATTGTAGCTATAGATGAAAGTGCAAGTTATTGTTCACAATCAGGAAAACTAGTATCATTAAATCCAACATTTAGTTTAAATGCAGGAACTGAGTTATCAACTTCAATATCAGACTTTTGTAGTAATGTAAACGATTTATCACTATTAAATCCACCAATTCCAACAATACTTAATGCTGATGCAACAACACAATCTTCAAGTTTTACATTCTATTACAGAATTAATGATGAAGAAGAAGGAGTTACATATCAGTTACTTCAAGATAATTCAGTTATTGAATCAGGTACATATATCGGTTCAACAATGAATCCACCACCAGTTAGAAGTAGGATTATTTCTCTTCCAACAACAAAAGATTATAATTTCCAGATAAAAGCAACAGATGCCCAAGGAATAGTGGGGTTATCTAATACTTTAGTGATTACAAGAGAATAACTTCTTGAAGTTTAAACAGAAAGCTTTACAAAACAAGTTTCATAAACCTTTATGACTTTATCTCATAAAACCATAAAGTTTATAAACTTCTATCCCAAATATTCCAATATCTCTATTTACAAAACTAAAATGAGGGGTTAGTCATGGTAGATGATGAAGCATACGAAATTATGCCTTACAAAGAGATAGTTGCTCTAAAAAAAGAGATAGAAGCATTAAAAAATAAGAGTCCTAGTTCTTCAGGAGATTTTCATAATTCTATTTCAAAAATAGCTAAAAGTATGGATTCTATGCTTGAATTATTTCATCAGGCAGCAGAAGACCTTTCAGCAGAAGAAAATACAGAAGAGAAATTCGCAAAAAAATTAAAACCTATTGTAGAAAGGTTAAATGAGATAATAGATCAAAACAAGATAATTGCAGAAGGCATGGTTGCAATTGCAGACATAATAAAAAAACAATCAGGAGCTAATGTTCCACTGCCACATATACAACAACAAATGCACCTAGATCAACCGGGTCATGAACAACACACAATGCCACAACCTGGAGCACCAATGCCTCCTCCAACTACTATGCCTTCTTTTGAACAATCAGCAGATGAAGATATATTCAAGGTTCCACCACCACCAAATACTCAACCAGAGGCTGCACCAACAGTACCAATGCCTCCTCCAACTGGTATGCAACCATTAGGGGCACCAATGCCACCGCCTGGAGCGCCAACTATGC
>CAYUUQ010000021.1:3690-13730 GCA_964447875.1 uncultured Methanosarcinales archaeon
GCCTCTTCCAAATTTACATCAACAAATCGCCCCACCTATTCCTGGTCATGCAGCTCAAACTATGCCTCCTCCTGGAGCACCAATGCTTCCTCCAACTGGTATGCAACCATTAGAGGCACCATCTATGCCTCCTCCTGGAGCACCAATGCCTCCGCCAAGTGGAATGCCTCCACCACCAAAAAAGAAGGGACTTTTTGGTAAATGAGTTCTGAAAATATAAACAGAGAAGGTATGAAGGAGTTTTTGAAACGTTTAGCTATAGCTTCAACTAAAAATAAAAATAATAAGACTGATAAAGAACTATTAAAAGAAAAAGTAAAGAAACTAAAAGACTCTTCTTTAGGTAAAAAAACTAAGAAAAAAATAATAACCAAGTTTAAAGATATAGATGATAAACTTGCAGCTATAATAACTCAAGAACAAGAGATATTAATTAAAGAACAGTCTCAAGACAAGACTTATAATACTCTTATGGAAGAGATAAGAAGACGTAATAAAGAGATAAAAACTCTCACTGAAGAAGTAGATACTATAAAAAAGAAAACAAAAAAGAGAAAACCAAAAAAGAATCCTTATATTGCAAAGTTAAAATCATTAGAAAAATCATATAATAAGCTCAAAAAAAGTAAAAAATATTCTAAAAAAGAATTATCTAAAGTAAAATATCAAATAGATAAATTAAAAGTTAAAGCAGCAACAAAACAATTCTAGATATCTCGTCCCATTACTGTTGTTCTATTATTAGCTGCAGCTCTTAAGCATGCTTTTCTTATTATTTCTAATACCTTCTTATCTATTTCTTCATAGAAATCTGCTGCTACACTTAACTGTTTTTCTCCAACCTTAGCTAGATCCTTTATTTGTGTTCTAACAACTAATGATGTTCCCATATTATATCACCTTTTTATTAGTTCTGCCCGTATTCCATGTTGTGTCGGGGCGGGACACTTAAAATATTTGTGCGATAGTGGGGAGGTTTCTTATTTTGCGAAGCAAAATATTCCTTATACCACCTTTTTATTTTATTTATGACAATACCAAAATATTAATTTATCCTTATCTTTTTTATCTAGTCTACAAAATCCAAATCTTTGAAGCTGAACAATATCTCCTTCTTTTAGTTTTCCTAAACCAGTTTCACCTACTCCTTTTATGATTTTTTTATCAGGCATAACTACTTCAACTTTAACATTATCTTTAGTAGGTAACCAATGTATTATCTTTCTTGTCTTATCTTTATCATATTCCAAAGAATCAAAAACAAGATCTTTTTTCTTAACTAAACTCAAACAATCCATCAATCTAACACTTTCATTGTCTTTGATCTTATCATAATCTTCATTACATAGATAGAATTCATCACAAACTTTGAATTTTCTGCCGCCTTTTTTATTATCTGGGTGCAAATCTAATTCAATTTCCTGACTAGGAGCACCTTCAATTTTAACCTTTCTAGGGTCCCATATAAAGAAATATCTGTTTGATACAGGATCAATAATATCTTTATTAAAAGCATTTACTATCTTAAAGAATTCTTCTTTTGTTACTTTCTTATCAGCAAGTGAAACGCCGACATCAACAGAATACTTGATAAATGCATCTGGTTGATACCCTCTCCTACGTAAAGCTAATAAAAATGGTAGCCTTATATCATCCCAATCAGAATATTTACCTTCTGCTATAGCTTTTTTAGTCTTACTACAGCTAACAGGCATTCCTTCAAAATTTATCCTTCCAACAAATAATGTTTCAGGAAATTCTTTTCCTAAATATTCATAGATATATTTTTGTCTTAATGCATTATCATGATGTTCTTTAGCTCTTATTATGTGTGTCATACCTGATTCAATATCATCTATTGCAACTGACATATTCATAAGTGGCCACACTCTAAATTTCTTACCTTGTCTTGGATGATCTGATTCATTTATCCTAAAAACAGGAAAATCTCTCATAGCAGGATTCTTATGTTTGATATCTGTCTTAACTCTGACAACAGCATCTCCTGGGTTGTAATCATCAAACATCTTTTTCCATCTTGCTTTTTGTTCATCTCTATCTAAACCCCTACAAGGACATGCTTCTTTATTATCTCTTAATTTTTTAGCTTCTTCAGGATTACATGTACACACATATAATGCATCTTTATCAAATAATTCTTCAGCATACTTATAATATAACTCAAGCCTGTCAGATTGAACCAAAATCTCTTTAACATTGTCTTTTGTTATCCATTCTGCATCTTTAGGTAACAACTCATAAGCAGGAGGATATATATTATCTGGGTTAGTGTCTTCTATTCTGAATATCAATTTACCTTTATACTTTCTACAATACTCAGAACTTAATGAAATACCATAAGCATGACCTATATGCATCGGTCCTGATGGTGAAGGTGCAAATCTCATAACTACATTATCTTTAACATTAGGTAGTTCTTTTAATCCTTCTTTTTTAACATGTTTTTTCTCTTCTAATAGTTCAGGAGCCAATTGAAGCAATTCTTCTTTAGCTTTATCAGCACCTAACTTATTAACTTCATTAATTGTCATATTAACCTGCTTAGAAACATCTTTCATTTTAGCTTTAAGACTAGGGTCTTCACCCAATATTTTTCCTATAACAGCTCCAGGATTAGCTTTTCCATTAAACTTAACAGCATTCTGTAAAGCATACTTTCTTATTGATTCTGCAAGTGACATATTAACTGAAAAAAGAGGATAGCTATATAAAACTTAAGATTTCAAAACCGTAAACTATATAAATGAGTACTTTCATAAAAATATTATTCAACAAGACTAAGGGGATTATTTAATATGGCAAGAAATACTTCTATTATACCTAAGGCACCATGTGGCAGAATTATGTCTAGAGCTGGTGCTCCAAGAGTAAGTGAAGAAGCAATGGATATCATGTCTAAAATTCTAGAAGAATATGGTGAAGAGATAGCCCAAAAAGCTACAAAGATCGCTAAACATAGCGGTAGAAAAACAGTTCTGGAAGGCGACATAAAGTTAGCTGCTGAATAAAATTTATAAACTAGTTATTTTTCTTAAAAATTATATGGGCTGGTAGTATAATCTGGTTAATATACTCGGCTGGCAGCCGAGTGATTCCGAGTTCAAATGTAAACATAAAATGTTTGTTGAAAGTCTCGGCCAGTCCATATTTTCTTTAAATAACCACAATATTAATAAATGATGACTCTTTAGCTTTTATCATGGTAAAAGCAATATTTTTTGATTTTTGGGGAACATTAGTTGAAAATGGAGTATTCCCTTCTCCAGTAAAGCAAGTCAAATTTATTCTAGATATACAAGAAGAATTTTCAGATTATATACAGAAATTTGAAGAAGTTTTTATGCTAAAAGAGTATGAAAGTTTAACAGTTGCTTTTACTGAAGTATGTAAAGCATTCAATCTTGAACAAGATCAAGAAAAAATAGAAAAACTAGTTGGTATGTGGAATAAAAACAAATTCTTTGCAAAACCATATCCAGATACAAAAAATACTCTAGAGAAACTAAAAGATAACTATAAGTTGATTTTAGTATCAAATACAGATTGTTTTTCAGTAAAAGAAGTCTTAGAAAAATACGAATTAGACAAATATTTTGATGATATAATATTCTCTTTTGAGGCTAAAAAATTAAAGACTAACCCAGAGCTTTTCAAAGAGTTAATGAAAAAGCACGACCTAAAACCTGAAGATGTAGTTTTAGTTGGTGATTCATTACAGTCAGACATGAAACCAGCGGAAGTTGCAGGCATAAGGGGCATATTAAAAGATAAAAGAGGAAGAAGAGAGTATAAAGAAAAGATACGTTACTTAAGCCAGATTCCTCATCAGTTAGAAGGTTAAGATGGATTGTATATTCTGTAAGATAATAAAAGGAGATATCCCTTCTTCAAAAATATATGAAGATGATAAAGTTATAGCTTTTCTCGATATAGCTCCAGCTAATAAAGGACATGCTTTGGTTGTTCCTAAGGAACATTATGAAACTCTTTTAGACCTTCCAGATGAATTAAGGTCTCACATGATGTCTGTAGTAAAAGATATTGCAAGAGCCCAATCATCAAGTTTAGGAAATCAGGGATTTAATGTCTTAATCAACAACTATAAAGAAGCAGGACAAGTAGTTCCACATGTTCATTTTCATGTTATTCCGAGGTTTGGAAAAGAAGCAATGTGCTTAAATTGGAAACCTCAGAAGTATCGTGGTAAAGAATTGGATGAATTCAAAGACAAGATTAAGAAATTCTTGTAGTAAAGTTTTTAAAGCCCAGTACAATTCTCAAACTTATATGCCGGTGTAGTTCAGCCCGGTTAGATCGCCACGCTCATATGTTTGAGCGATGATCCTAACGGAAATGATTATGCTCAACTTGGCTGAGGCACGTGGAGTAAAGTGGAGAAATCCATTTACGCGAAAATGTCCGGAGTTCAAATCTCCGCACCGGCATATTTTTTCTTCCATTTTTTAACAAAATTTAAATAATATAAAACTAAAATTATATTATGCCGATACGAAAAAGAATAACATGGTATAAACTAGTACAGTTAATAATTCTAATCTTTACAATGTCATTAATGCTATCTAAGCATTATATATTGTTCAAAAACATCTTTTCATTCTTTTATGAATCTGAATTTACAATCATATCAATAATCTTTGGAATATTCTCTATATTACACGGACTTTTGATGGTATATAGATCAATAAGAGACAAACAAAAAAGAGAATTCATAGAAGCATTAATAGTCATTGTAGCAGGCGTTATCCTTTTATCTCCAGAATTCAATACAATGCTAACAATTCCGTTAATCTCCCAAATCCCAGAATTACATCATGAAATAGTATCTCATCTGGCAATAGCTTTAGTTCCAATAATCATATTATACTTATGGGATATCTTTATTTCAAGAAGAACTGACTAGAAGAAACCAAATGTCATTCCTATAAATAATATATAAAAACACACTAATAATATCCCTTCCCATCTCATTATTTCTTTCTTTTTTGCAAGTACCAAATAGATTATTGTTGATGCTATCATTACAGGAATACCCATATATATTACCTGTCTTGGAATAAACAAAGGAGCAATAATTCCTGAAACACCCATAACAATAAAAGAATTAAATATATTTGATCCAAGAACATTTCCGATAGCCATATGAAGATTCTTTTTTCTCGCAGCAGATATAGTAACTGCCAATTCAGGTAATGAAGTTCCTAATGCAACTACAGATATAGCAATAACTTCTTTACCTATCCCTATCAATTCAGATATTGTAATAACTGACTCTATAGTATACTTTGCTCCAAGATATATGAATACTGCACTTAAAACCAACACAATAAATATTTTTAAGACAATTTTCTCTTTTTTTATCTTAGTAATATCTGCTTTATGTTTAGGGCTTGTTGCATATATCAAGTAAGCAATAGCTGCAAGAAGTGATATAACAGCTTCTATCCTACTAAAAGTACCATTAATAGCAGTTATTAATATAAACAAAGCAGAACACAACAATAATCCAAGATCAACATTTATAGGACCAGAAAACTTTAGTTTTTTATTTATCATTATTGCAACTCCAAATATAAGAAGTATATTTGCAATATTTGACCCCACAACATTCGCAGCAACTATCTCTGTTGACTTTTGTAGTACTGCAAATATAGATGAAACTAGTTCAGGTAGTGAAGTTCCTATAGCAACTATTGTAACTCCTATTATAAACTGAGATATCCCCATAGCAACCCCGATCTTCTCAGCAGAATCAGTAAAATAATCTGAAGCCTTAACTAAAACAAATAAGCTTACTATCAAAATAATTATTCCTAATATCAAATCTAACATAACACTATATTTTCCTATTTATTATTTAAATCTACCTAAATTTTTATATACTAACATTATTTCAATACAAGTATGATAGAGATTTTAAAAGAAAAATTCAATTCTTTAATAGATCGCCTAGAGTTAATCTATGTTTTAGAGGGAATTAAGCCAGTAGCAAGGTTAATGATAAAACAAGAAAATTATGAAGAAACAAAAAGCTTCTTAGAAAAACATAATTTATATCTAACAAAGTCGGACTTTAAGGTTATAAAACTAGATAAAGGTCCATATTCAAATAAAGGAGAAAAGGTTTCATTAAAAGACAAGAGAATTGGAAAATATCTGGTATACATATCAAAAAATAAATCAGATGTAAAAAAAGCAAAAAAGTATGAATCAGATAATGATCATAATAAACTAGGAACAATCTTAGGTTATCCAAGTTGTTGTATAAAATTTTTTGAAAAGAACAACAAAAAACAAGAAAAACGCTTCAATGATTATCTTTTAACCTCATTAAATCAATCCAAGGGATATATATTTCCTTTTCAAAATAATATTGCAGCTAGGCATTTCGATCTAGCTTTATTAAGTCATTTTCCTTGCAATCTTCATTGTAAAAAATCAGAAAAACAAGCAGAAGAGCGTCTTAAGATAATTGAGAAATATTCAACACAATACGAAGCAATATTTCATAAGATGTTAAAACAATCAATAATCTACACAGAAAACTATGGTGTCTTTATGTTAAAAGATGCAAAACTAAAAGACAAAATTCTGACTTATTCAGGTATTCTCGCAACAAAAGAAAATAGTTTAACTTCTTTATTAAGAACCAATAATAAACTAAAGATAATAAACAAAAACCACATAAAAGTTGGAAAACAAGATATAAAAACAGAAAATCTTGGAGTTATGTTCTTTGTTTAGGAATTTAATTTATGGCTTTGCCATGTTCCATAAAAGTTGAGCATAAATCTTAAAAGAATTTGCAACTTCTTGATTCTGTATTACAATAGAAAAAGATTTTCCTTTGTTAATCCCAATGGTTACAGTATCAGCATATATCTCCATCCAGGCATGAGTAATTAATCCTTCTGGCATATATCTAACCTCACTTAAAGGATATTTCTTTGATGTTTCACCATGTGGTTTTCTGGCATATTCGTTATAAAGGTACTTACATCTAATCTTTTTCGTATATCGTCGTTTATGATATTCCTTAAAATATGGAGTCATTGCTCCTTCGTATGGGCTTTTAGCAATACCAATAATCCACATCTCATCTCCTTCTTTCATAATCTTCAAAGTTCTTTCTCTAGCAGTCTGAAGTCCTTTCATCCCATCATAAACTTGAGCAGTTTCTGCAGTAATAGCAGTTTTACCTTCCATCTGAAGCAAAGGAACCATATTTTTAATCTTTTTTTCTTGTTCTTTTAACTCAGCTTCTTTTTCTTGGATATAAACAACAAGTCTATTAGGATCAGCAGCTTTGAAATATTTAGTCTTTCGCTTAACTATGTGGCTAACAAGTCCTCTTTTAGCTAGCCTATCAAGAATAGTGTAAACTTTAGAGACAGATACTCTAGATTCGTGCACAATCGGACCAGAAGTTGTTTCTCCTAATCTGATTAATGATAAATATACCTTAATCTCTCCGTCAGTCAATCCTAATTTCTTTAGCGGTTCTATATCCATATAGTATTAACAACTACTTTTGATATTTAAATCTTTCCCCCCTAGGGGAAAAGAATATTTAAATAGTTAACTAAACTATCTAGTAGTAACAAATAACCAAGAAGGTGATCAAGATGATAAAAAAGAATCTAAAAAAAGCATTAAGAAATATTTTTTGCTTATTTTGTATCTCAAAAGAAGAAGAAAAGCAATATCAAGATTATCAAAACTTATAAAATGAGACAAAATATTTTCAATGATCCAATACCTGAAATAAAAGATCTATTGGCAAACGACACTGTTAGAGATTATGTAGAAACTACTTTAATGTCAGTATTAGATTCTCTTGGAATTGATGATCCTAAAGATCTAGTAACAAATGTTTTAGAGCTTGCAACATCTTATGATAAAGAAGCAGACTACGAGACTTCAGCACATCAATTATTAAATTCAAGAGGTGTAACAAAACAAAAAATAGGGCAAGAATTAAGTGGAAGAGCAGATTTAATTTATAGTCAAATTAAGGATTACGTTAGTGGAAAAGTGTTAGATCTTGGTTGTGGTGATGGAAAAGTTGGAGAAAGATTATCTCAAGATGGTCTTGAAGTTATTTTAGCAGATATCTATGAACATGACCACATAGATGAAATTATAAAAAAAACTAACATCCAATTTCATCAATTCAATCAAGGAGAAAGAGTTCCATTAGAAGGTCAATACGATACTGTATTATTATTGACAGTGCTGCACCACAGTGAGAACTCTATAACTGGAGAAGGAAATACTTATGGGACATTAGATGAAGCAAAAAGGCTAACAAGACCTGGAGGAAATATAATCTTAATAGAGTCTGTCTATGGAATAAATCCTGCTGAAGTAGAAAATCCCGATGCTTTTACCAGATTAACGCATGAGAATCAAAGGTTAGCAAATATTTTTTTTGATCATTTTTACAATAGGGTGATACATTATAGTAGTGATCCAGAAAATAAAGTACCTGTTCCGTACAATTTCAATACACCTCAAGGTTGGAATGAAGCAGCAGAAGGATTAGGATTAAAAGTAATAGCTACAAAACATCTTGGTAGAGACCAAAAAATTGTTCCAGAAGATCACTCACTTCATGTTTATGAAGCATAATGTACATCAATTACTATAAACACTAATCAATGTACCATTTACATCAATACTTTTTTCTTTTTTCAATTTAGTAGGATGAAAGTGATGCCCGTATAAGATCAACTTACCTTTCAACTCTTTTAACAATTTATCTTCAACACCCCTATGCATCGGAGCATCTGGTGCATGAAATACAACATCATAATCAGAAATATCATGGTTGTAAAAATCATCATTGATAAACTGAACATTATTCACATTTAATTTACTCTTGATCTCATGTGCTTTTCCACTTAACATAGGATCATATTCAACACCAACAGCATTTCTACAAAACATAGCTGCAATTAGTGTTACCTTACCGTCACCAGAACCCAAATCAAGAAAATTTCTAAACCTAGATAATCCTAACTTCTTAAAAGCTTCATGTACTTCATCAGTAACACTAGGTCCCCAAAAACCAACACCTGTGTCTTTACTTAATAACCTACCTTGCTTTAGTTCTGACTTGTAAAAATCATCATACTCTTTTTTAATTTCATCAATCTTGATCATTCTTTATCCTCTTTTTTATATCTTCACTAGCTCCTATTTCACTTAAGTAATCTTCATCAAAAACAAAACTTGATTTTATACTCAACCAAGATGAATTTTTTTCTTTTATTATATTTTCAATATCTACCATTTTGGTGCTTCTTGACCTTGATATTTTTTTAATTTATATATTATTGTTCTTGTAGCAACAACCTTATCTGCAACTTCTGACGTTAGTGATCTATAGTTTATTTTTTCTAATCTCTCACCCAATGCATCGACTTTATTTCTTACTTCAGTAGTTGGTTCTTCATAAGATAATGATCTTGCTTCTTCATAAGCTTCATTGACCATATACTTTAATTTCTCAGGCGATTCCTCTTCTGGTGCCTCTTTGGCTTTTTGTTCAAGCTCACTTTGTGGTTTCTCAAACAGTTCAGATATATCTACTTTTCTTGTCTCTGGAACACTTATAAGCCTTTCAATCCTATCCTTTTTTATCTCTTCTTCACTGGATTTTATGAGCTTTTCTGCTTCAGCTATCTGTTTTTTATTATCTTCTTCTAGCTCCTTTAATTTCCTGATTCTATCCTCAGGGCTTAATTTAGCCAGCTTATCCTTGTCTATATCAACCATATTAGGCAAATAAGTAAATCTTATTTAATAATTTTATTGTATTTGAGTATAATTTAGTTCTTTAATCCAATCATTGTTTGTTGGGGTGGGCCATTAATTAGTTGTGAGTTCGGGGAGGTTTGAATAGAATTTGATTTACTCAAATTCTCTATTCCATAGGTACCTGGCTCCATAATGTCCAGTCATTGCTTGGAGCATAGCTTCCAAACACAAAATAAGGC
>CAYUUQ010000022.1:0-13509 GCA_964447875.1 uncultured Methanosarcinales archaeon
AAATGCAAGTTATATTTTTAGGTACTTCTTCAATGGTGCCGACAAAAGACAGGAACCAATCAGGAGTTTTCATTAGTTATGATAAGTATGGAATTTTAATTGATTGTGGAGAAGGAATACAAAGACAGTTCAAGAAAGCTGGAATTCCTTTGACTAAGATATCTAAGATATTGATTACTCATTGGCATGGAGATCATGTTTTTGGCTTGCCTGGTGTAATCTCTACTTTGGGAGCTTCTGAATATGACAAAACATTAGAGATATATGGGCCAAAAGGAACAAAAACATCTAGAAGCTATGTTTGATGCTTTTGTTTTTGATAGAAAGATAGAGCTTAAGGTTGTAGAGATAAAAGAAGGAAATATTTTTGAGAATGAAGAATTTCTATTAGAAGCTTATGAACTAAACCATGGTGTTCTTACTTTTGGTTATAATTTTATTGAGAAAGATAAGAGAAGAATCAATGTTAGAAAAGCTGAGAAATTCGGATTAAAACAAGGACCATTGATGGGTAAGCTCCAAGATGGAGAAACAGTTGAACATAAAGGAAAGAAGATCAAAGCTGATGATGTTACTTATGTTGTTAAGGGAAAGAAAATTTCTATAATAGGCGATACTGGATTATGTAATAATTGTTATAAAATGGCTGAAGATGCGGATTTATTGATTTCTGAATCAACATATGCATCTGACTTGGAAGAAAAAGGAGAAGCTTATGGGCACCTTACTGCAAAACAGGCAGCATTAATTGCTAATAAAGCAAATGTAAAAAAGTTAATGTTAACACATCTGTCTGCTAGATATAAAACAAAGGATAAAGTTGAAGAAGATGCTAAAGATTATTTTGCAAATAGTGAAGTTGCAGAAGACTTTAAGAAGATAAAATTGTAATGATTTCTTAAAAAATCGAAAGTATTATATATTTGGTGTATAATATTATATACTTGGTGTATAATATTATATACTTGGTGTATAATGAAAACTTATAAAGATACAGAAAATAAAATTATAGGGCATCTTTTGAGAAATCCTATTGAAAGTAAAAGTTTGAATAAAATTGCTGTAGAAACTAATTTATCATATGTTACAGTACATAAGATAGTTCCTATTTTAATAAAAAGAAAAATACTCAAACAGGAAAAAAATGGGAGATCTAGTCTTATTTCTATAGATTTTGAAAATGCAAGAATAGAGGATTTAAGTTCTGCTATATTGTCTCAAAAAACCTATTTAATAAAAAAATATCCTAAAATTGGAATTTTAATCGAAGATATAGAAAAAATATTAAGTGAAAATCTTTATGTACTTGTTCTTTTTGGATCTTATGCAAAAGGAGAAGCAAAAAAAGATTCTGATGTTGACTTTTTATTTATTATAAATAATTGTGGAGATAAAGAGGAATATAAGGAAAAAATTAAAAAAGCTATTAGGTTAACAACATTAAAAGTAGATTTTAATGTTTTTAGTATGAAAGATTTTAACAATATGTTAAATGAAAAATATAGTGTTGGAAGGGAAGTATTTAATCATGGGATTGTTCTTTTTGGAACTGATGCTTATTATGTTATGGTGAAAGAATATGCTAGAAAAAGAGGATATTGAAGAAGCGAAAAGATTATTCAAAGAGTGGGATAACAAAGATAGTTGGGATAATCCTGGCTCTGCTTTTTTAGAACATACTAAGAAAAAAGCTAAGGATTCGTTAGACTTAGCAGCATATCTTCTTGAAAAAATTGATGAAACAGAAGAACTTAAAGATAATGATACTGCTACATTATGGATCATCGCTACAAGCTATTACTCCATGTTTTTTGAGGTAGAGTACCTTCTTGCTTTAGATAACAAAAAACTTCCTAAAGGGGCTAAGGATACTCATAAGACAATATATCTTGCCTTTATTTATTATTATATAATCAAAGGTTCTGAATTAGAAAATAAAAAGCCAAAAGAAGCTACAACAAGCAGGATGTCAAAGGCTTTAGCTATGTTTAAAGAACTACAAGACGAAACACTTGAGCTTCATAGAATAGAAAAAGAAGCTAGAAGCCTTAAAAAGCAAAGAGAGCAAAGACATCGATTTACATATAGGGCAAATAGAACAGCAGAAATTAGTGAATCTCGAAATAGTGTTGCAAAAGCAAAAGAATTTAGAAGTTTAGTTGAGGAATACATATTGTCAAGAGTAAAATGAGCAGGAAATCTAAAGGTATTAATGCAGAGAGAGATTTAATCCATAAATTTTGGGCTAGTTCTTGGGCAGCTATTCGCGTAGCAGGTTCTGGTTCGATGAAATACCCTAGTTGTGATGTTCTAGCTACAAATAAGTTAAGGAAATTGGCTATAGAATGTAAAACTTCAGGAGATAAGAATAAATATTTGACAAAAGATGAAGTTAAACAATTAAAAGAGTTTTCTAGTTTATTTCAGGCAGAACCATGGATTGGGGTTAAGTTTGATAGAAAGGAATGGATGTTTTTAAGCTTAGATGATTTAAAAGATACGGGGAATAATTTACTTGTTTCTATAGATATTGCTGAAGCTAAGGGTTTATTATTTGAAGAACTTATTAAGTGATATAACGTAGATTAAAGTAAGATTCTCTTTATTTTCTATATTGAAAATAAATAAAATTTGTTCGTTCTTACATAAAATTTATATATTGGTTTTTACGGTATATAAAGTATACATGGGGGTGTATAGATATGAATTTATCTAAAAGAGTAATAGAAGAGACTGTAGCTAACACCACAGGAGAAGAAACAATAGCATTAGTTAATGCTTTGAAGAATAAGAGAGATGTTTCTGAATTTAAATTAGCAGAAGGATTGAATAAAGATATTAATGAAACTAGAAATATGTTGTATAAGTTATACAACGAAAACCTGGTTTCTTCAATTAAAAAGAAAGATAAGAAAAAAGGATGGTATGTCTATTATTGGAGTCTTAACTTGAATCAGATGAGATATCTTGCTAAGAAATCAAAAGATATATATTTAAAGAAATTAAATTCTAGATTAGAAAGAGAGAAAAAGATAGATTATTATTCTTGTGCTAATAGGTGTAGCAGAATGGATTTTGAAAGAGCAACAGAAATAAATTTCAAATGTCCTGAGTGTGGAAACTTATTACATCAAAAAGATAATAAAGAAATTATAGAAAGATTAGAGAAAGAAATTAAAAAAGTTAAACAAAAAATAAAGAAATAAGTTTTATTTTCTTCTTCTTTTTACTGCTTTTTCGATCTTTAATTCTTCCTTCATGATCTTATCGATAACTCTTTCGATATGAAGTTCGATCCTTGCTATTCTTCTTTCCATAAGAACTAATATTCTTAAAGAATAAACAATAGCGGCTAAAGTACCGATAATAATTGCCAATGTTATTTCTTGTACACCTAAAACTGTCATTTTGAAACCACCTCTTATATTTTAATATAATATTAAGGATAGTTATATATAAATGTTTTGGAAATAAGTAGTAAAAAATTAATTGTTAAATGCCTTTTCCAAAACATTTCCAAAGAAATTTGTATTGACCCAAACCCCGATATCATAGCTTGGATGAACTGTATTATCATCTGAAAGCATGAACAGTAGTTCTTTAGAATCAACTAAACAAAGTCTTGTTCTAACTGAAGTATCTTGGATCTTTGCTATTTTTGATAGTTCTTTAGTGTGATCTTTGGTTTCTTTATTTACTGGAGCAACTATTTTTATCTCAACGCCTTTTTCTTTTGCTTTAGTTAATGCATTTTTTAGTGCTTTTGATTTTCTTTTTAATCCGTCTGAGGTTGTTGCTAGAATAATACTTTTTTCAGCGTTTTTGATCATTGTTATCATGTGATTATAGATATTGTCTCTTCCTTTAACTGACCCTGTTAGGTCTGTTGGTTCTAACAAATCCAAACCTTGAGTATATAGACTATTTAATTCGCCCATCATTTTATCCTGACTTAGATTTTCAATAATATCTAAATGTGTTTGTGTTTTTTCGTTGATCTTCTTTTTTATTCTATCAATTACTTCTTCTGGAGGAACAGCCACATACTTAATTGGCTTTCCTAATTTCATCAAGATAAAACCTTTTTTTTCTAAAGATTCAAGAACATCATAGCTTCTGCTTCTTGGGACACCAGCAATATCTGATAATTCTCCTGCAGTTGAGCTTCCTCGTGATAATAGTGCGGTCCATAGTTTTGATTCATAAGAGTTTAGACCAAAATCTCTTAGTTTGGTTAAAAATTCTTTTTGGACTATCATTGTAATAGATGGAATGTTTTGGGTATTTATAAACCTTTCTGTTTTTTAACTATTCTACAGTAGTTAAAATTATATTTATAAAGGAAAAGTTTAAATATATAGACTTAAAACTATATGTTTTATGAGTGATTCCATACTAAAAAAAATAAGTATAATTTCTATAATCATAGGAATCATTATTATAGCGTAAGCTTCTCCTTAAGACTAGGGGAAGCCAAGGGGTTCTTTAAGATGATAAAAATCTTTGATACAACACTACGAGATGGAACACAAAGTTCAGAAGTTAACTTGTCTGTTAGGGACAAGATGGAAATAGTTAAAGCTCTAGATGATTTTGGGGTAGATTATATTGAACTTGGTTGGCCAGGGAGTAATCCTAAAGATATGGAAGCATTTTTAGAAGCGTCCAAGCTTAAATTAAAGGCTAAAATAGTTGCTTTTGGAGCTACAAGGAGAAAGGGGCTTAAGGCTTCTGAGGATTCTAATTTGCAAGCTATAGTCAGAAGTCGTGCTCCTGCTGCGTGTGTATTTGGTAAAACATGGTTAGAGCATGTTGATAAGCAGCTTAAGATGAGTGCAAAAGAAAATTTAGAAGCAATAGAGGATAGTGTTAAGTTTTTGAAAGATAAAGGATTGTATGTATTCTATGATCTTGAGCATTTTTTTGATGGATATAATGATGATAAGAAATATGCTTTGGAATGTTTGAAAGTAGCAGCTAAAGCAGGAGCTGATTGTTTAGTTATGTGTGATACTAACGGAGGGATGCTACCTAGTGATGTTTCTAAGGTTGTTAGTGAGGTTAATGAATTTTTATTAAAAGAAAAATTGGATGTTTGCTTAGGTATTCATACCCATAATGATTCTGGTACTGCTGTTGCTAATGTACTTTCTGCTGTTGAAGCAGGAGTTTGCGAGATTCAAGGAACTATAAATGGGATAGGTGAGAGAGCTGGTAATGCTGATTTATGTCAAATTCTGCCTAATCTTGCTTTGAAATTAGGAAAAAAAGTTGGAGTTAAATTAGATAAAATAACTCAACTTAGTAAGTTAGTTTATACTTTAGCTAATCTTAAATCTGTTAATTCTCAACCGTTTGTTGGAGATAATGCATTTTCGCATAAAGGTGGAATACATGTTGATGCAGTAATGAAAGGTGCAACTTATGAACATATAGATCCTTCTAAAGTTGGAAACAAACGAGAGATTGTACTTTCAGATTTGAGTGGAAAAGCTAACATAGTTGAAGTAGCAAAGAAATTTGGATTTAAGGTAAAAAAAGATGAACCAGGTGTTAGTGGTATGCTTAAAAGAGTGGAACTACTTGAAAAAGAAGGTTATGATATAGGTAATTTAAATGCTGAACAGTTTTTACTTGCTGAAGAATTTTTTGGTAAGAATAAAGAATATTTTAAGATGGAAACTTGGAAAGTAACTTCAGAACAAAGAAATGGTGAATTTTCTGAATCTGTTATAACTGGTTTAGTTGACGGTAAAGAAAGGCAAGTTGTTGCTCCGGTAGTTGGTGGACCAGTAGACGCTTTATATAAGGGTTTAAGAAAGATGATTGCAACTAACTATAAACAGATAAATGAAGTAAAGCTCATAAATTATAAAGTAATGATAGCGGTTGACAAAGGTGCTGAGAGTTCTGTAAGAGTATATATAGAATTTAGAAACGGAAAAGAAGAATGGGGTACAGTTGGAGTTAGCCCCAATATACTAGAAGCATCTATGGAAGCAATAGAGAAAGGATTTAAGTATTATATGGTCAAACATTGTTGATTAAATCAATGGCTTTTCTGCAGGCTTGGTCCATATTATAATATTTACATTCTGCCAATCTTCCAGCAAAGTAAACATTTTTTAATTTTTTAGCTTCTTTTAGATATTTACCAATTAAAAATTTATTCTCTTTGGTTAACACGGGATAAGCTAAAAAGCCCTTGTTTTTAGAGGGATACTCTTTTGAAGATAGGGTTTTTTTTAATTCTGTATCTAATAACTTATTATATTCTGTAATCCTAGTAAATAAATGATCATTGGGATAGTTTATCACTGTAGCTTTTTGTGATGGTTTTTTATTTTCAAATTTTATAAAGATCCTTCTATAATTTAATCTGCCAAATTTATATAAGAAGAATTCATCTAATGGAGAGGTTATAATAATTCTTTTATAAGAATTTATTTTAGATATTTTTTTTAATTTTTTATTAAGTTTTAATTGAATATTTTTATGATCTAACATTTTTTTAAACATTGATGTGTATCCTTTAGCAGGTATACCTTGATGAGCAAAATTATAGAAATAATTATCGTCATCACTTATATGTATTTTAACATTATCAATTATAGTTTGGTCTAATTTGTTGGGTTCTACGCCCCATAATTTTTTAGTGTAATTATGATATGTTTTTGTATAAATGTAATCGGCTAATTTTTTTATATCTTTATCTTTGCTTTTCTTTAGATTAAAAATAGATATTGATTTCTCTTTTCCTATGAACAATATTAATTTTCTTCTTAGATATTTTGCTTTTTTCTTATTGAACAATATATCTAAATTTTTTAGATTAAAAGGAACATGAATCATTTTGTCGTCGATTGACGCCAAAACCTTATGCTTGTAATTTTTCCAGTTTGTAAATTTAGATAAGAAGCCCCATATTTTTTTACTGTTGGTTCTGAATATGTGAGGTCCGTAGTTTTGAGCATATTGTTTTTCTTTATTAAAAAAATCATAACAAAGACCACCAATATGGCTTCTTTTCTCAATTATTAAAACTTGCTCTTGTTTTTCTGCTAATAATCTAGCTGCTGTGATGCCTGTGATGCCCGCACCTATAATTAAATTTTTTTGTTTATTTATTTTTTTTATGTTTTTATATATATTTAATCTAAACAATATTAATTCTTTTATTCCATTTAGACATAAATTTATTAGCTTAAGGTTTTTTAATGTGGTTATTTTTTTTCCTTTATGATAGATTGGTATGTGAATTAGATTTTGATAGTCTTTTTTTGCTAAAATAGATAATAAAATATTCGGGATTTCTGATTTTTTAGGTAGAGAAGGTAATAATTTTTCTAAATATCTTGAATTCATTAGCCTATATGCTATATTTGGGTCTTTAACATATGCACCAAATATTATTCGGTTAAATAATCGAATTAACTTTGAGATTATTTTCCTAAATAATTTATTATCTCTTTTTCTTCTATAACCAAGAATAAAATTTGATTTTTCCCTTTTATCCCAAAGATTGAAAAAGTCTTTTGTAGTAAACTCATTATCTGAGTCTGTCATGAATATCCATTCTGCTTTTGTTTTTAATGCTTCTTTATATCCATTTAGGGTAGCTTGGCCATGACCTTTATTTTTTTGATTTATTACTATTAGTTCTTTATGTTGTTTTTTTAAGTATCTGAGTTTATTGTTTGTTGTATCTGTAGAACCATCATTAATAACGATAATCTTAGAATTTTGTAATTTTTTAATTATTTTAACCCAGTCATTAACTGCCTTTTCTATATTATTTGATTCATTATATGCAGGCATTACTATTGTTAGTTGTTTTTTCATTTTATTTATAATCAGGTTGTTTTTTAATAGTTGATTTTATAAAATTATTGATAAACTTGATAAACTTTTATTAGATTATCTTCATAAGTTAGAGGGAATCCATAAGTAGAGTTTACTAACTCACCACTAGCATTTTTTGCTAATATGATGTATTTTATCTTTAGTTTTGTGAGTTTTTCTTGAGCAAAGTCTTTAATAGAGCTGATTTTTTGTTTAGGAAATAATTCTATGTCTGAAATCATCAATCCTAGATCCCTATGATCAAGTGGATAATTTCTCTTAGGATATATTTTATTTAGCTTGAATGTAATTATGATCTTTTCTTTTTCTGTTTTGGGTAGTTGTACAAAATATCTATTCCAATATGGAAGCAAAACTATTTTTTTTATTTCTTTGTTATCGACAAAAATAGTTAATTCTTGTGTTTTATCAGAAAATCCTGAATTTGCCATAAAAGACATATTATTTGATTTTCTTGTTGTGAAACTAGATTCTTTTTTTATCCAATTAAATGATATATTTAAAGAATTTTCATTCAAATACCAACCCGAAATATATTGAATGGGTGTTGACCATTCTTTTGTTTTTTTTTCATGAAATTCGTCAGTTACTAGTTCATTATTCATCATTTCAGAGATAACTGGCTCATTCTCTAGATAATTAAATAATTTACGTTCTGTTCTTGCTATTACTCCGTGTACTATTTTTTTATTATGTATTGTTTGATAATACATTGCATAATTGTTTTCTCCATCATTAAAACCATGTGAAAGATCCAAGAGTGCATAATTTTCATCTTCCTTAGCTAATTTATTGTAAAAAAATGACTCTTCAAATTTAGTCATTGGGAAAGGTATAGAAAGTAATTCAACAAAAATAATAATTAAAAATAATATGAAAAATAATATTCTTTTTTTACTTTTCATATTTTTGAGTATATGGCTTATTGCTAAGGCAGATAATATACTGACACTTATTAAAAATAATGGCATAAATCTACTAGTTACTGATACTAAAGGAATTATTTTATACATGAAGTGGTGGGGTAGTTTTATATCTGTTTCGAACCCCAGTATCTTTAATTTTGTGCCTAATATCATAAGGAGGTATATTAGTGCAGAAATTGACCAAAATAATGTTTTTTTTGATTTTACTTTTATTAACGAATAAATAGATAATAAAAGAACTAAGTAACCTACAAAGTTTTGATTTTCAACTCCTTGATGTGAAATATTTATTATTTTAGAATATGTGTTTGTTTGAGTTATGGGATTGATATTAAACTTTGATTGTGATGAAATACTGCCAGGCACAAAAAAAGTAAATAAATCTGCAGAAAAATAATCTGGGTTGTGATTAGAAGTAAAATTACCAGAAGAAAATGATATTAGGATATTTATTAATATGGGAGATAATATTAAAAAATATAGAAAAAATATAGAAAAAACCTTAATAAAATAATTTTTTCCTAATGTGTTTCTTTTTTGAATCATAAAAAAAGCCATATAAACTATAGAAAATAAAATAATAAGAATTGGATAATACCAGGTTGTTAGAGAAGCTAAAACTAAAAAAAGGCTACATAAGAATATATATTTTATCTTTTGAATTTTGTGAAATTTTATAAAAAAAAGTATGAAAAGTGGTATCCATTGAAGAGAAATTAAAGTCAAATGACCAGAAGCATGACCTATCATGTAGGGGGAAAAAGCAAATATATATGCTGCAAAAAAAGATGCTGGTTTATCTTTAGTTAAGTAGAAGGCTAAAAGATACATACCTAATGCCGAAAGAACAAAAGATAATAATACTAATAAGTTGTATGTTAAATAATAATTTTCATCAAAAATATATAATAATGGCTGAGCAATAAGGCTATTATATGAAATCGAAGTTAGTATAAGGGAGGCCCCATTTGGGTAAAATAAGTATTCCGTATAATATGGGTTTTTATTTAATTCTATAGATTTTTTTATCCACCACATATTCCATATGATTTCTTTAGAATCCTCTCCGTCCCCTATAACATGTGTGTTTAAGTGATTTAAAGAAGGGTGGGTGTTAATAAGTGCAAAAATAAAAAAAATAAGAATAATGATTGAATAGAATCTTGTTTTTTTGAATATCAATTTCCCCCCGTATAGGGTAAATATCTTATATTTATATAGTTATCTTTAATGAAAGACTATTAGTAAGGAGTAAGATCATTTAATAAATCTGGATAACCCCGATTTATCTAATAAAATATCTGTGGGCCTTTGACAAACCAAGAAGCAGCCATTGCATGATTTATATTTGTTCTGTAATTTTATTGTTTTTTTAGAGTTCCATATTTTTAATGGTGTCGAATTATGCAAATTGCCTAAACTTAGGTATTTTCCCTGGCATAATGCTAATGTTCCATCTGGGTAAATTGTAAGCCGATTTCTTATACTTAGACAAGGTATATTATATTTCCCTGAAATCCAAAGATTATATAGTTTGATGTATTTATTAATAAAAATCTTTGGCATAATCAAACAAAAGGATTTTGTTTTAATTCCATTAAGATTGTAGGCCTTTTGACATTTTTTTGTTGCGTTTAAATATTCAATGTTATTATAAATTCCGATAAGTAGTTTTACTTTTTTCTTATTGCAAAAATTTATTACTTTTTCTAGATCTTTCTTAGAATTGAATGGTGAAATAGTATAGCCTAACACGATCTTTGTTTTATTTCTCAATTTATCTATTATTTTTACAATGTTAGATAGATTGTTAATTCCCCTTATTTTGGCGTATCTTTTACCAAGACCATCACAAGAAATTAATATGTTTTTTATCTTAAATCTTGTAACATATTCTATAAGTTTATCTGCAAAAAATCCGTTTGTGTATAATGCATAATTATATCCTTTAAGTTTTTTTAAGATTTCTTCAATTTTTGGGTGGAGTAAGGGTTCGCCCCCGGTAATGTTTATTCTTGTTTTTTTATTTAAATCTTTCAATATCTTATCTATCATTTCTAAACTAATATCCTCTTTTTTCTTAGATTTCCAAATATTACATGTTTTGCATTTGCTATTACACCGATTAGTCACGAAAATAACACATTTGCTTATTTTCCGGGTTATGATGCTTTTCCAAAAAAGAAGTTCATTTATCATAAAAAAAAGTATAATAAGATTTGTTTATTAAGTTATTGTTTTTTGTAAACTGAGATATTTTCTCCAAAACACATTACATTATTTCCTAAAGAATTTTTTGTTATTTCGTAACTGAATATTTTATTGATACCTAGAGATTTGATCATTTCCAGATCTTCTTTAATTTCTTTTTTGGAAATATAAATGTTAACTAAGAAATTCTGGTTTGTAAGATTTTTTATTCCATTTATTGTTTGTTCATAACTTTCATTTACATTTGTAAATTCATTGAATTTTTCTTTATCTAAAGAAAAAAGAGGTATATTGATTGAATTGATATGATAATTTTTTAATTTATTTATATATCTTTCATAATTAAAGATTCTTGCATTTGTATAAATGTTTATCTTGAAGTTTTTAGGTATTTCATCTAAGATTTCGAAAATGTCCTCCCTTAGAAATATTTCGCCACCATACAGGTCAATATATTTATTTTTTCTATCTATATTCTTTATTTCGTTAATTATACAGTCTTTTGGTCTTTCTTGGGCAACTAAATGACAATCTTTACAATGATTATTACATTTTGAACTAAAATTTATTTTAGTTGCGGGTTTATTTATGATTAGATTTTCTTTCCCATCTGGTGTTAAATATTTTATATTTACATCTATGCTTCTTGCTATGTTACTAGATCTGTTATTTATATAATCTGCTTCTTGTTGGGTATGGCCAAAAGTTGTTTTTGACCTATTATGACCTGCAAAAGGTATTAAATCTACTTCAATACCATATTTTTCGAAAATCTTATTATAATAATCATATAGGTAAATTTGTTCTGGATAAGCAACGAAATTGACTTTTACATTAAAACCAGATTTTTTTAATAATAGTGTTCTTCCTAAGAATAAATCAAAATTAAATTGTTTGCTTGACGGATGTAAGCTTAGATTAAAATCTACATTGTGAGGTTTTACATTCCTAACAAATTCTATTATTGATTTACTGAGATTTGTTGTTACTGCAAATAGGAATTTGTCTTGAAGTTCATTTATAACATTTAACAGAGTTAGTGGTTTTCGAAAAGGTTCGCCACCGCTTAATGTTATTATACCATAATCGTATTCTTGTTTTATTTTTTTAAAAAAATCTATCCATTCTTTGTCAGATAATTCTGGAATAGTTGAGGGTCTTAATTCAGTTTGTGTTTTTGAGCCTGAACAAGAACAATAACTGCAATCATAGCCACACACTTCAGTAGGAGACCATATGATATGGACTTTATTGGATGTCATTAGATCTGGCCCTTGTTTGCCGAATCTTTTTTCTAGTTCGCCAGATTCTATTTTTTTAATTAGTTTATCATCTTTAAAAATCCATTTTACTGCCCAGTCACGATCACAAGCAGCATCACATGAATCCCAATTACATTCTTTAGGTATTTTTTCTAAAAAAGATTTTTTGCTAAAGTCTCTGTAATTCATCAAACACCCTTTCCTATTGCTATAGTGTCTTCTACAGATATATAAGTCTCCATTTGGAAAAACAAAGAAATAACTTCTTCCAGCTGTACAAATCTTTTTTTCCATTATCTATTGGAGTAGTATAAATTGATTTATTAATTTGCTGTTTTTAAATAATTCTCCACCTGCAATTAAGGGGGATTATAAACTACAATCTGTCTATAGTCGCAGATAAATATTATTATATTAGTTATCTGCTCCTAATAAACAAACAACATAACTATTGAAAATAATTAGTGTTGTTTGTTATATTTATAAATGGAAGTATTTAAATAGTAGCTTCATTTATAAATATTTATAAATAAATCTTGTAATTAGGGTTTATATAACCTTTAAATTAAAAAAAGAGGTTAAATCGGGGGTGTCATTTATGGCAAAGAAAGAATCTAAGAAAAGAGATATAAAAGTAGTAAATATAGTTGTTTCTACAAGTTTAGAACATGATATACCATTGGAAAAGATGGCTGCGACATTAAGCAATACTGAATACAATCCAGAACAGTTTCCTGGCCTTGTTATTAGGATAAAAGACCCAAAAACTTCTGCATTGATCTTCTCAAGCGGAAAGGTTGTCTGTACTGGCGCTAGAAGTATGGAAAAAGTGCATGAATCTATCAAGAAAATAATTAAAATTTTAGAGAAAATAAAGGTTAAGATAACAATAAAACCAGAGATAAAGATCCAAAATATTGTTGCATCAGGCAGTGTTGGAATGGACTTAAACCTGAATAATTTAGCAATGAAATTAGAAAACACCGAATACGAACCAGAACAGTTTCCTGGACTTGTCTATAAGCTTGGTGGAACTGAAGGTTTCTTAAAAGCTACATTCTTACTATTTAGCAATGGAAAGATTGTTTGTACAGGAACTAAGTCAGAAGAAGAAGCTAATCAAGCATTGGATAGATTAGTAGTTAATCTAAAAAAAGTAAAATAATTTCTTTTTTTAATTATTTAAAATGGATGCGAATGAGCAAATAAATAAATTTAAGGAGTTTATCGAATCTAATTACTATGAA
>CAYUUQ010000023.1:0-13311 GCA_964447875.1 uncultured Methanosarcinales archaeon
TCTTCTTGCTTCTTTTAATATGGCCGCAGGATCATTATCATGATGTAATACATCTATAATCATAACACAATCAAAAGAATTGTCAGGGTAAGGTATTTTCTTACCATCATACTTAGTTATTGGAATATATGTTTTTGGTTGAACATGTGTATCAATACCTACAAAACTAGATGATTTGAGTTTTTTTGATAGTTTATTGGATAATCTCCCACAGGATGCGCCAAGATCTAATACACTACCTTTATTTTTAAGATAGGGGGAAAGGTGTTTTACCATATATTTCCATTTTAAAGGCATTCCTATTTTTTCTGAAAACCATTTTGAAAAACTAAGCATATTTATCAGTTTTAGTGCATAGTTTATATAGTTTTGTTATTAGATTAAAATAGAAGAATACCACTGGACATTGCTAATTCTTGGAAATTACTCAGTTATGGGCCTTAAAACACTTAAATTAACATACCACTGGACACTGGACATATGTGCGTAAGGTATTTAAATGAAGCTTGTTTATAGGTTATTATGGTTGTTTGAAACAATCATGCCTCGCTTCCTGGTGGAGCTTGAAAAAGTTACCACATAATTTAAGGGAAGTATGAAATAAAATGCGATAAGCAATGAGGTGGAAAAATGGAAAGCACAAAAAGTACTGGCAATCAGCCAGAAAAAAAGTTTAGTACTGGGGCAATAAGTGCTACAGTATGGAAAAATACCGGACAAAATAAGAAAACCGGTGAACCCGTAGAGTTTAGAACAATAACTTTACAGAGAAGCTATACAGACAAAGAAGGCAAATGGCAAAACACTGGCACTATGCGTGTTAATGATATACCAAAAGCTAACTTAGTTCTACAAAAAGCTTATGAGTATCTTGTCCTAAAGGGACAAGATTCTAAAAATTCTAAAACAGATAGCGAAGAGGGTGTAGAGATACCTATAGAAGACATCGTTATGTAAGGTGGTAATTATGGCTAAAAAGAAAAAAGGCACTGAGAAATCAGAGATTTCTGGTGCCTCTAAAAGTGAAACTTTTCGAGGTGAAAAAGAAAAAATGGAACAAGAATTAGAACAACCAGAACAAATTCAAGATGAAATATTAGAAGAAGCTCAAAAAGAAACTAAAGAAAAGAAACAACTTGGTGTAACAGACCTACCGGGAGTTGGAGCTGCTACAGCTGAAAAATTGGAATCTGTAGGATATAAAGATTTAATGGCGATTGCTGTTGCAACACCAGGGTAACTTATTGATGCTACTGGAATGAGTCAAGCTGCAACTAAAAAAGTTATAGCTGCAGCACGAGCTGCTCTTGATATGGGTTTTGAATCAGGAGATGACTTTCTAGAAAGAAGGAAAAAAGTTATGAAGATAACAACTGGTAGCGAGGCATTTGACAAATTATTAGATGGTGGTTTTGAAACTGGCGCAATAACAGAATGTTTTGGTCAATATGGTTCATCTAAAACACAGATAGCTCATCAATTAGCTGTTAATGTACAAAAACAATATCCTGGAAGTTATGTCGTTTATATTGATACAGAAAATACATTCAGACCAGAAAGAATACTTCAGTTTGCTGAAGGTGCTGGAATAGATGGAACTGAAGCTTTGAAGCATATCAAGGTAGCAAGAGCGTATAACTCAGATCATCAGATGTTACTTGCTGAAAAAGTGGATAGTCTGATCAAAGATAATCAACTTGATGTTAAATTAGTTATTGTTGATTCATTAACTGCACACTTTAGAGCGGAATTTGTTGGAAGAGGAACACTCGCTGATAGACAACAAAAATTAAATAAACATATGCACGTTTTAAGTAAACTAGCGGCAGAGCATAATCTGTGTTCTTATGTGACTAATCAAGTTATGGCAAAACCAGATATGTTCTTTGGAGATCCCACTGAAGCTATCGGCGGACATGTTGTAGCGCATAATTCTACTTTCAGAATTTATCTTAGAAAAGGTAAAAAGGGAACTAGAGTTGCTAAACTTGTTGATGCACCTAACTTAGCTGATGGTGAAGCAAACTTTATGGTGACAACAGAGAAACTAGCTGATGTATAAACTAATTTTTTATTTATTTTTTTGATTAAATTTTTATATTAATAAATAATTCTTATTTTTTGTGAGTATTGATAAGGAGGTTACTCAAAAATGAAAACTCTAACAAAATATTTGACATTTAATACAGAAAATAGACATGAATTTGTTAATATAAGCCAAGAGGTTGAAGATTGTGTTAAAGAATCTGGTGTTGAAGAAGGGATGGTACTAGTCAATCCTATGCATATTACAGCTTCAGTTTACATAAATGATGCTGAATCTGGATTAATAAATGATTTTCAAAGATGGTTGAAAAAGTTGGCACCTACTGATATTAAATTATATGAACATAATATGACTGGAGAGGACAATGGTTATGCACACCTATGGAGAACTATTATGGGCAGAGAAGTAGTAGTTGCGATAACAAAAGGAAGACTAGATTTTGGCCCGTGGGAGCAGATATATTATGCTGAGTTTGATGGACAAAGAAATAAAAGAGTTCTCGTTAAGATAATTGGAGAATAACTCAGCAAAGCTGAGCTATTAGACCTCTCCACTACTAAATAACTAATTAATGTGTCCCGCCCCGACTAGATGTTTTGATCAAAGAACCGATTTCTGGTCGACAAAAACCATAAGTTTATAAAGTAGAATGTATTTGTGGTCGCTATTGCACTTAGTGCAAGATTAGATAGATTAAATAAGGTGAAATGAAATATGCAAGGACAAGGTTTTAACAATCCACCAGTCCAGGTGGGAGAAGAAATAGATGTAAAGATTGAAGCAGTTGGTGCTAAAGGCGATGGTATCGCAAAAAAAGACGGATTTGTTCTGTTTGTACCAGGTGTAAGAGAAGGGGACGAAGTTAGAATAAAAATTAACAAAGTCCTAAGAAAAGCAGGATTTGCTGAAGTTGTTGGCAAAGCTGAAGGATCAGTTGAATCTCCAGCTCAAGAAAAACCTGCAACTGAAGAAGCACCTCAAGAAAAGGCTGCAGAAGAATCTGCTCCAGTTGAATCTGCTGAAGACTCAGAAGATTTTGGTGAAGAACTAGAAGAAAATAAGGAATAATTATCCTAAGTTTTATATATTTATTTTTTTTTCTAATTTTTTATGAGATTATTTATAGCAATTGATTTTGAAGAGTTAAAAGATATTCTAGATAATACTAAAAACAAGATAGATAATTCTATGGGTAAGATAAATAAAGTAGATACATATCATTTGACATTGAAGTTTCTAGAAGATATTCCTGACGACGATGTTAAAATAATTAAAAATAAGTTAAGTAAGATAGAATTTGATAAATTCCCATTAAGATTGGATAAAATAGGTACATTTCCTAATAAAGATTATATTAAGGTTATTTGGGCTGGTGTCAAACCATGGGATAAAGTAAAAGAACTGCAATCTAAGATTGAAGAGTCTTTCGTTAAGTTTGATTTTAAGAAAGATTTTGAGTTTCATCCACATATAACTTTAGCAAGAGTTAAGTTTGTGAGAGATAAAGATAGGTTTATTAAAATGTTAGAAGATATATCTATTGAAGAAAAAGAGATAGTTATTAAGGATTTTAGATTGGTTAAATCAAGATTAACTTCTAATGGTCCTGTTTATGAAGATATTGCTTGTTTTAATTCTTTATAGATATTTATATTATGTTTATTAGCAAAGTTCTCCATTATTGCGTTAAATATATGGTGTTTGTCTTTTGTTAGAATATTTGATTTTGTTTTAATTGCTGTTGCTAAAAGTACTCCATCACTTGGGTCTTTACAATATTTTAGAAGATTTGGTTCTATAGTTTTTATGAATTCTTCTTCTTTTTGCCTGTTACCCGGGTGTACATCTATATTTATTATTGGGAATTCGTTATTTTCTAAGAATTTTCTTATTGGGTGTTTAAGTTTCTTTAATTTATGATCTACAGTTATTAGTTCTTTAATATTAAATGAAGTCATAGCTTTGTTTTTTAGTTTAGAAAACTGTTTTATGTGTTCTGGATGTTTAAAAACCGAAATAAAGAAACATGTATCTATTAAGATTAAGTCTTTAGCATCTTCTAATTTGATTTTAGGAAATTTATCAAATAGTTCTTTCATACCTCTTGTTTGAAAGGTATCCTATATAACATTTCCGTTAGCTTTTTAAATAAACATGCACTTCTCCAGTGTATTACCAAAGCTTTTATCTGACTATAGATGAAAGCAATAGCTGCTTGAGGTTAAAAAAATGGCAGACATTAATAATAAATGTTAATAGTTGGTAATTATAAGTTAAGAATAGGAGGAATAATAAAATGACAGAAGAAAACACACAGTTTTTAGTTTCGCAAGACCAATACCTAAAGTCAGGTATACATATAGGAACTAAATTTAGAACAAAGTATATGTCTCAATTCATATACAAAACAAGACCAGATGGGTTGAGTGTCTTAAATCTACAAAAGATAGATGAAAGAATAAGATTAATGGCTGGTATGCTTGCACAGTTTGCACCTGAAGATATCTTAATTGTATCAAGAAGGGAGAATGGATGGAAAGCTGTTAAGGCTTTTGGAAAAGTAACTGGTGCACAAGTTGTGGCTGGAAGATATCCTCCAGGAATGATTACTAACCCCGCATTAAAAATCTATAATGAGGTTAAGATTATCTTAGTTACAGATTCATGGCCAGACAGAAATGCTGTTAGTGATGCTAATAAGATTGGGCTACCTGTTATTGCTTTATGTGATACAAATAACCAGAGTAATTTTATAGATCTTGTTATGCCTTGTAACAATAAAGGAAAGAAGAGCTTAGGATTATTATTTTGGGTATTAGCAAGAGAATATCTAAGAAAGAGAGGCATAATAGGCGAAACAGAAGATTTGAAAGAAAGTGTTGATGATTTTACAGATGATTAAATCAGATAAGACTTATTAAATCTTTTATTGCTTTTTTTATTTCTTTTTTCTCAAATAAAACCTTGTATACCTGAGAAGCAAGAGGCATATCTATATTTTTCTTTTCTGCAAACTCATGAACTGATTTTGCAGTTGTTATACCTTCAGCGACCATTCCATGCATAAGTTCTTTTATCTCTTCAAATGATTTTCCAGAAGCAATTTGTTTACCAACAAAACGATTTCTGCTATGTTGACTTGTACATGTAGCTATAAGGTCACCTACTCCTGCTAGACCATAGATGGTTTTTTGTTTTGCTCCAAAAACTTTACCAAATTCATTCATCTCTCTAAGACCATAGGTTATTATTGCGCCGTTTGCATTATCTCCTAAGCCAAGACCTGCTACAACACCTGTAGCTATTGCAGTTATGTTTTTTATAGCTCCGCAGATCTGGACACCTACAACATCATCGTGAAAATATACCTTAAAGTAATCTCTTTTGAATATAGGACTTATTTTTTTAAGGATGTCTTCATTTTCAGAAGCCAAAACAGCTGCAGTAGGGATCTTCTCACCTACTTCTTCTGCATGATTAGGTCCTGATAATGCCACAACATTATTATTTCCTGTTTCTTCTGATAGAATCTCGGTCATAAGATTATATGTATTGTTTTCAAGGCCCTTAGCTACATTTATCAGGATAGCATCTTTCTTTATAATGTCAGAGAATTGTTTGACTGTATGTCTTAAGAATTGGGATGGAACTGCAAAGATAAAAATATCTATATCTCCTAATTCCTTAAAATCGTGTATAGGTTCTAATAATTCATTTAGTTTTACACCTGGAAGAAACCACTTATTTTCATGTTCTTCCTTCATTATATTGTAGAGTTCAACTTCCCTTACCCATAATTTTACAGCAAATTTCTCAGCAATAAGATTAGCTAAAGTTGTTCCCCATCCACCTGCTCCTATAACTGCTATTTTCATTTTTATATTGTAAGTTCAAGAGCATATTTAAACTCTTCTATTTTTAGAATTAGTCGAAGTTATATTTTTTTCTAGCTAATTTGGCTATTTCTTTCATTATCTTAGTTGTTACTAAACGTATGGTCTTTTTGTCTTCCCATTTGTCATAGTAGTTATCAAAATACAGGAGTTTTCCTATATTCATATCTGTTTTTTTGAATTTTGGCATCATTTTTCCCTTAGGAAGAATTTCAAAAGTATTGGTTAAACCGACAGGTAAAACTGGGACTTTTGCAGCGAGAGCTAGTCTTGCTATTCCTGTTTTTCCTCTGTTTAATTTGCCATTTAAAGTTCTAGTTCCTTCTGGATAAATTGCAATTATTTTTTTTTGTTTTAAAGCCTTAATTGCATGTTTTAGTGCTTTTCTACCGCCAGAGTCTCTATCTATAGGGATAGCTTGAAGAAAGTCATGCCATTTCTTTTGAGAACCTTCAAAATGTTCTTTTTTTGCCAAGAAATAAGTCATACGTTTTGATTTTCCAATAAGGGTTCCACCAAAAATAAAATGATCTAGATAACTAGAATGATTACATGCTATTATGAATCCAATTTCTTCTTTTGGAATATTCTTTACTCCTCTTAGTTTTCTTATCCATAATCCCCCGAACCAAGGGATTATCTTCATGATTACTGGGTTTGTCATTTTTTCTAAAAATTATACTTTTGTCTTGAAAGTTTAGCTATTTCTTTCATTATTTTGTTTGTTATATCTTTTAAAACTTTTTGGTTGTTTTCTTTTTTATAATATTTGTCAAAATAAATTGGTTTACCTATTTTTACTGTGCATTTGTTTAGTGTTGGCATGGATGTTCCTTTTGGCCATATCTTAAATGTACCTATTGTTCCTATTGGAACAACTGGGACTTTTGCAGCGAGAGCTAAAGCAGCTACACCTGAACGTGCTTTTTGTAGTTTTCCATCTTTAGTACGATGACCTTCGGGGAATATACCTACAGGTTCGCCTTTTTTTAGATAATTCTTAGCTAATTTGAATGCTTTTTTGTTAATTTTCTTCTGATCTTTACTTTTATAAACACGAATTGGGATTACTTTACCCCACCGAATAAAACTTCCGGTAACTGGATTTTTGAAAAAACTATCATTACAGTAAATATGAGCATATTTGTTTATATGTGGGATAATCACAACAGGTAATATTATATCATCTATAAAACTTCCATGGTTGCATGCAAAGATAAATGGTTTATCTTTTGGAAGATTATCTAATCCGATTGCCTTTTTAACCCATAAGGATTTTACTAGAGGTACTATAATATGCTTTGCTATTGGATATACCATTTTAATAAATAAAGAATAGATATATTATAAATTTAGCTATTTTTTTAGCTCTGCTATAAGAGCAGGTAAAAATTGCTTTAGATCTGCGACAATGCCGATGTCTGCTACTCCGAATATCATTGCATTAGGATCTTTGTTGACTGCTACTATGAATTCTGAGTTTTGCATACCTGCTCTATGCTGAATAGCTCCAGATATGCCGCAAGCTAGGTATAATTTAGGACGAACAGATTTACCTGTTTGACCAACCTGGTGATCTTTAGCAATCCAGCCAGCATCAACTACTCCACGAGAAGCACCAATCTCTGCTCCGATTATACCGGCTAGTTCTTCTAGAATCTTAAAGTTTTCTTTGTCGCACAGTCCCCTTCCACCAGAGATTATTATTTCTGATTCTTCTAAGTTAACTGTTTTCTTTTTTGATTTAATAATCTCGATAAGTTTTGTTATTTGATCTGCTTCAGATATCTTAACATCAACTTTAATAACTTCACCATTTCTTGATTCATCATTTTCTGTAGCTTTAAATATTCCTGGTCGAACTGTTGACATCTTTGGTTCATGATCAGGGCATTTTATCTCTGCCATAAGATTGCCGCCAAATGCTGGTCTTGTCTGTACAAAAAGTCCGGTTTCATCTATATGTAAACCTGTACAGTCAGCTGTTAGTCCTGTTGATATACGCTGAGCTATCCTTGGTGCTAGGTCTCTACCTATATGTGTTGCACCATAAAGCATTATCTTTGGTTTTTCTTGCTTAACAACCTCAGAAATTGCAGTAGTATAAAGATCATTCTTGTAATCTTTTAATAAATCGTGTTCTATAACATAAACCTTATCTGCACCATGAGAGATAAGTTGTTTTGAAAGTTCGGTGTCTTTTTCACAAGCAATAATCGCTCCAACCTTAACGTTTAATTCGGCTGCTAGTTCTTTTGCTTTTCCTAGAAGTTCAAATACTACTCTTGAAATATGATTGTGTCTTTGTTCAGCAAAAACCCAAACTTCCTCTCCAACTTTAGGTCCTTCTTCTTTTTTCTCTTCTGATTTTTCTTCTTGTTGAGTTTCCAAGTAACCATTATCTATTGCTGTTTGGAGTTCTAAGGAGTCTTCTATGTCTATAAAGTCATCTCCTCTACTTAGCATTACACCATTTATTGAAATTGAGTATTCTGGGCACGAATCTGATATTTTTACTTTTACCATCTTAGTCAAACTCCTGGATTATTTCTTTTTCTTTTAACTTATTGATCAGTTCAGCTGCCATTTCATTTAGACTTCCTTGTAGCATAGTTCCTTGTGCTTTTGCTGAAGGAGTATATGATCTTTTAACTTTTGTTGGAGATGCTAAAATTCCAACTTTTTCTTGTTCTGCTCCTACATCATCTGCATTCCATTGAATTATTTCTTTTTCAAATGCTGAATCTATGCCTTGTAAGCTTGGATATCTTGGATGATTAATATTTTGAGTTACTGTTATTAAAGCTGGAAGAGGGGTTTCTATTATTTCATAACCATCTTCAAGTTCTCTTTCAACTTTTAATTTTCCGTCTAATAATTCTATTTTTTGACCATAAGTTATTTGAGGAATACTAATTGCTTCAGCTAATTGTGGGCCTACTTGAGCTGTGTCTCCATCAATTGCTTGTCTTCCACATAATATAAGATCATAATCTTTTATCTTATTTACTGCACAAGATAATGCATTAGCTGTTGCCCATGTATCAGAACCTGCAAATTTTCTATCCCCTAGAAGAATTGCAACATCAGCACCCATTGCGAGTGCTTCTCTTAAAGCAACTTCAGCTTGAGGTGGTCCCATAGTAAGAACAGTTACTTTAGCATTATTTTTTTCCTTGATCCTTAATGCTTCTTCTAAAGCATGTTTATCTTCAGGATTTATTATTGATGGAACCCCTTCTCTAATCAATCTTCCTGTTTTTGGGTCTATTTTAACTTCTGTAGTATCAGGTACTTGTTTGATGCAGACTATTATGTTCATTTTATATCCCTCTTCCCAATAGTTCTGCTGCTATTATCAGTTTTTGAATTTCAGATGTTCCTTCATAGATTTCTGTAATCTTTGCATCTCTGTAATAACGTTCTAAAGGGTAATCTTTCATATAACCATAACCACCATGTACTTGCAAAGCTAAACGTGATACTTCCATTGCAACTTCTGCACCATAGTATTTAGCCATTGCAGCTTCACGAACATAACGTTTTCCTTGGTCTTTAACATGTGCTGCTCTTAAGCATAATAAACGAGCTGCATCGATTTTAACTGCCATTTCTGACAAATAGAATTGTAATGCTTGAAATTTCTGTAGTTTCCTTCCGAATTGTTCTCTTTCCTGAACATATTGCAAGGATTTTTCGAAAGCTGCTTGAGCTATTCCTACTCCTTGAACTCCAATACCTATTCTTCCTGAGTTGAAGACACCCATTGAGATCTTAAAACCTTCCCCTTCTTTTTCAGAAACAAGGTTTTCTTTAGGAAGTCTCATATCCTGAAAAACTAATTCTTGAGTATTAGATGCTCTTAGACCAAGCTTATCTTCTTTTTTACCTAATTTAAATCCTTCAACCTTGCTTGGATTCTCAACAGCAAAAACACTTAATCCTTTGTGTTTAGCTGCTTTATCAGTTGTTGCTACAAAAACAACGATATCTGCTTTTCCGCCGTTTGTGATAAAAACTTTATTACCATTAATTATATAATCATCTCCGTCTTTGGTTGCTGTTGTCTGAACATTTACAGCATCAGAACCTGCTGCAGGCTCAGTTAGAGCAAAAGCGCCTAAATACTCTCCTGATGCTAATTTTGGAAGCCATCTTTGTTTTTGAGCTTCAGTAGCATAATTTACAAGAGGAAAACAAGTTAAAGATGTGTGTGCACCCATTGTAACTGAAGTTGAAGCGCAAGCACGACTCATTTCTTCCATTATAATTGTCTGAGAAACATTATCAAGTTCTGCTCCACCATATTTTTTAGGAATTGACATCCCCATTATTCCAAGCTTTGCAGCTTTTTTTATTGGAACTGACGGAAAAATCTGTTCATGATCCATATCATCTGCATAAGGTATTACTTCCTTCTCTACAAAATCTGTGATCATCTGTTTGATCATAAGTTGTTTTGGGCTAAAATTAAAATCCATTTTTATCTTTTCTTGGTTTTTTTTAGTGGTTTATAAATATTATTGTGATTTTTTATCACTATTAGAGATAAAAAGTTAAAAATAAAGAAAATGATGATTAAATCATCATTGCTCCATCTATTCTGATTACTTCTCCAGAGATATATTTTGCTTTGTCTGAAGCTAGGAATACTGCAAGATTTGCAATATCTTCTGGCTGACCCATCTCTTTAAAGGAGATTATCTCTAAGATCTTATCAAGCATGACGATTGGTATTTTATCTGTCATCTTTGATTTTATGAATCCTGGAGCTATTGCATTAACAGTTATCTTATTTTTTCCAATTTCTTTAGCTAATGACTTTGTAAAACCGATCAATCCTGCTTTTGTTGATGAGTAATTACATTGACCAAAGTTTCCACCTACACCTACAACTGATGAAATATTAACTATGCTTCCACCATCAGGTATTATAGGAAGTATGTTGTGAGTTATGTTGTATACTCCAGTAAGGTTTACATTTATTACAGCATTCCATTCTTCTGGTGTCATCTTTTTTAGTGTTCTATCTTTAGTTATTCCTGCGTTGTTTACCAGAATGTCAACTTTTTCTGTTTTTTGTTTAATATCTTCGACCATCTTTTGGCAGTCTTCAAATTTAGATACGTCAGCCAGAGCTATTTCTGCATTAACGCCTAATGCTTTTATCTCAGCAGCTGTAGCCTCAGCTTGTTCTTTAGCTGGTTCAATATCATTTATTATTATATTAGCTCCTTCTTTTGCCATTTGTATTGCAATAGCTTTTCCAATACCTTGTGAGGCACCTGTTACCAATGCTGTTTTTCCTTTTAAATCATCTGTCATTTTCTAAAACCTCCGTTTGAACATACATTTATACTTTTTTCAATATATGGCATGAAACAGTACTTCCTGCTCCGCCTATATTTTGAGTTAAACCATATTTTGGATTATTAACTTGCCTATCTTCTGCTTGATTTCTTAATTGTTTTACTATTTCATAAATTTGAGCTAGACCTGTTGCTGAAACTGGATGACCTTTTGCTTTTAGGCCGCCGGATGGACTTATAGGAAGCTTTCCATCAAGGTTAAAATAACCTTCTTCTATTTTTTTATATGCTTTTCCTTTTTCTGCAAATCCTAAATCTTCATAAGCTATAAGTTCAACTATTGAAAAAGCATCATGTAATTCAGCTACATCTATATCGCTGGAAGTTATACCTGCTTGTTTGTAAGCATTTTTAGATGATGTTACTGATGCATCCCACGAAGTATTTTCATCTCTTTCGAATGTTGGGAGATAATCTGTACATAAGTCTGATCCTGCTATCTCAACGTCTGTTTTGTCTTTAGAAATTATTGCAGCCGCTGAACCATCTACACTTAATGAACAATCAAATAACCTTAATGGTGAACAAATTATTGGAGAATTTTTTATCTTTTCTAAACTAACAGGTGTTTTATAGAATTTTGCTTTTGGATTTAAGACAGCATTTTGATGATTTTTATGTGCTATAAGTGCTAAATGATCCATTGTAGTTTCAAGATATTTATTCATGTATTCTTGAGCTACTAAAGCATTTTGTCCTGGAAAATTTAAACCTTCTCTTTGTTCCCATTTTGATTCTGCAGCCATCATGAATTCATCTGTTATTGATTCTGTTTTGCAAGTCATAAGTTTTTCTGCACCTATAACGAGGATATTATTGTAATCTAAGTTGTTAGCAAACCATAAAGCTGCACCAGCACCGCCACAAGCTGCAGGAACTCTTATGACTGGTTTATTTGTTTTAAACATTGAAGCTAATAATGAAGAAAAATGTCTTTGCCTTTCAATTGAAAAGAACCACTCTAAGTTTGAACATACTACTGCATCTACTTCATTAAAACTCATATCTGCATCTTCTAATGCTTCTAATGATGCTTCGTAAGCTAATTGATGAGATAATAAATCTGAAGTTCCAAATTTTGTCATACCTACTCCTTTTATGTACATTTTTTAACCTCTAGCTAATTCTATTCCTTTTTTTAATGCTAATTCATTTATGTATAATAGATTTTTTCTATGACCAGAAAAAATCGATGATAATGATTCTAATGCTGATTCTGTTTTGACTATTTTTGTTTTCTCTAAAACAACTCCAACCCATAACATATTAGATACTTTAACATTACCTAATTCTTCTGCAATCTCTGTTGTTGGAATTCTTATTATAGTAATGCCTTCTCTTTCTTGATCTATCTTTACTCTTGATGAATCAACTAAAAGTAAGCCACCTTTTTTAACTTTTAATTTGTATTTATCATATGCTTCTTGGCTTAAAGCAATAACTATTGATGCTTCTTCAACAATAGGGCAATCTATTTCTTCATCTGAGATTATAACTGATGACATTGAAGCTCCGCCACGCATTTCTGCTCCATAGGATACCATACCTAAGATGTGTTTTCCCTCGTATAATGCAGCTTGAGATAATACTTTTCCAGCTAGAACAACACCTTGACCTCCAAATCCTGCTATGAATATTTTTTCTTCCATTTTACTTTTTTAATCTATATCTCTAACTTTTCCTAATGGAAAATAACTTGACATTTCGTTTCCGACATATTTGAATGAATCATTAACGCTCATTTTCCAATTTGTCGGACACATTGCTAATATCTCTACAAATGAGAATCCTTTTCCTTCTATTTGATTTTTGAAAGCTTTTTTTCATTATCTTAATAAAATATATCTTGATAATTTGTCTGGCGTAATCTTTGTTAAGGCTCTTTGTTCACAACTTCCTACATAAATTGTAAAATTGATCCCTCTAGATCTTAAATATTCTGCAGCAATTGCGCTACTGCTTTTTCTTCCACCAGACTTTCTTTTGAATCCAAAGAATTCCA
>CAYUUQ010000024.1:0-13120 GCA_964447875.1 uncultured Methanosarcinales archaeon
CAATCAACGGATATAGATCCTTATTCGCCAAATAAAGCTTACCAATACAATCAGAATGATATTTTTGTTGAGTGGACTACAAATAGAGTAGCAACTGTATTACCTACTCCTACTGCATGTTGCGGTGGAGAAAAAGGTTTTATGGCAATAAGTCCAAGACAGGACCAGGAAGGAATAGTACATACTACTACAGAATATAGTTATAGAAATCAACTTTTAGCTGAAAATGTTATTTGGTCCGGGGGTAACGGTAATGATCATGCATATCCTGGAGTAGGTATAGATTTAACAAATCCAGATGTAGCTTATTTATCTGGTCAATTCAGTGGTTTTTCAATTAACATATGGGATGGAACAAATCTTTTAGGACTTACTGTTATTGATCCAAATTCAGTAGGAGAAAGTGGAAATGGAGGAACTCAAGGAAGAATTCCAACAACTTGGGCACCTGCAAAAGATGGCGGAGCATTTATCTGCTGGACATCAGCTGATGGAGTAAAGATAAAATATATAACCTATGAAGGTGAAGATAAATGGGGAGATACAATAACTATAAGCACTGGAAGTCAGTGTGCAATTGCAACTGACCTAAATGGTAGCATACACGTAGCTTACCAAAACGGCGGAGTTAGATACAGAAAAATAACTGTTAACAATTAATCATGGATCAACAGGAACAATAACAACAGTGCTTCCTTCATTACCTGAAATATCACTACATTCTATAAACAAAGGATATCTACCTATCCTTATATTGACTATTAATGGTGTTATTAAACTACTATCACTGATTTCAAAATTTCTCATCTGACCCATACTATTTGCAGTATTTACTAATCTGATTATATCGTCTCCAAAACCCCAATTATTAGATATATTCAATAATCTCTGATAGTCTTCTTTTATATCATCAACTCTCAAATCTATTAAGTATTTATCCTGGTCAATAGAACTAATCTTATCTCCTATATCAAACCATCTGGATATTGGAAATAGTTTTGATAATGGATGTATCAGACTACAGCTTGTAGGCTCATTTGTTTTTACTCTAAACCTTATTCTATCTATTACATTAGGACTTATCATAACTCCATTATTGCCTAAGAAATTTATATCTGAAGTTGTATATCCAATCCCAATTATCCGGTCAAACAAAACATTGGGTTTTTGATTATCAACATTAATTAAATTGATATCAGGTTGACCTATACTCAAATCATATATTAATTGATTAGTTCCAGGTATCAAACCAATTCTACCTAATGTTTCATATCTTCCACCAGTATTTATATTTCCACAAATGCCAATTCCATTAACTTCCATATATCCACAGTTTCCTAAGCTTTTGCATTTATACTCAGTACATGGTTTGAACTTAAAATCATTGCATATTTCACAATCATTATTGTTGTTAGGAGCTTTCCATGTACTACATGTTCCAGTTCCAACAACATATTCTACATTTGGTGTAGATCCTCCGCCGCCACTTGTACCTACCCAACCAGTAGCATCATCATACCATTGTTGTTCAGCCAACACCCTATCATCATCACTATATCCAAGATTATTGAAAGCATCAGTTCTAATAGTGCTTTGTTCTCTTGTAGACATAGGTAACATTAGTGAGTAAACGAGACCATTAGCTATTAACCCCGAATCTAATAACAAGAAATCTCTTTCTCTATTATCTGTATTAGTATATCCTCCGTATGAGATCTTATCCGCAACATTTCTAAAATTACCACAATCTCCTAATGAATAACATAATCTTGCAACAGCATCAACCCAGGAATCAGGGCAATTATATCCATCACAATATCTCCACTCACTACCTGCAGAGCATACATCTCCCCCACCATTATTCCAATGCCTAAATCCTGGTGGAACAGCAGGATAACACATCTTATCTCTTTGTAATCCATATGATCTTATATTTGTATCAACTAAAGCAGCATTCCAGCTACAATCTCTCAAGTTAGTATCCTTACAATTTGCTCGATTACCTTGGCTAAAACAACTTCTCCATCTGTTTGGTCTGCATTCTGCCACAAAATTAGTATCTTCAAAACCCTCAACACATATTTCTTCCCTATAATCTCTACATTCTTCAACATATTCTTCCCCATCAATACATATATGTTTATAGTGTCTACTTCCAACATAATCTAATCCATCACCGATAACACTATCATAAACACACCAAGATTCACCATGTTTTTTCCATTCTCCAACATATTCTTGAGAATTATAGTCCCAAGTATAATCACAATCCTTACATTCTTCTCCATTACATAATTCAATCTCATTAAATATTGTCCTACCGCTACACTGACAGTTATTTATCCCTTCTTGAAAATAAGAATCAGGTTTATTTTCACAACTAGTCCTTAGAGAATTGGCAAAACAATTGTTATCATATTCATTATAACAACAACCAAGATCACCCAAACTACTTGTAATTAATTTATGGTTATCCATAGTTTCTTTTCCTTGAATTGCAAAATTAAAATCATAATCTTCTTTTTTTGTCTTTTTTATAAGCGTATAGATAATATCTGGATAAGGTTTATTTTTATTTACCATAATATCCAAATTATGCTCTTTCATCCATTCTTCCTGGTCAAAATATCCATCTATTGCTTCAAAATTTATTATTTGAATAGATAGATCATATAACTTTCCTAATGGTATATCTATCCTTGAGAAAAAGTTAGTAAAATCTTTTTTGTTTCCACCTTTTTTCAAACTAACTGGGTAATCAAGATTAACTAAAACATCATCAGTACCAATTATCGCATCTACTTTTATTCTTCTCTCATTTACTACAAATCCTTGTTTTCTAAATACATCTAGATTTATACATTCATCCAATTTTAACTTAAGGTATTCTTCTAGTTCTATTTCCATCTCTTGTCTAGTTAAGATAATATTTGTAAAATCTCTATTTGTTGAACCTTTTTTTCCTAAATAACGATATCTTGTCTTATTATAGAATCTATAATCAGACAACTGTTGCAGTGTTCCACCATTAATCCCAAGAACCTTTATTGGTAACTCTGCTTCTTTATTTATACAACTTATAACATAACTATCAAATGATTCAAATCCAAACAAAGGCCCGGTTTCCCCTACTTCAACTTTAAGACTATTTTGGGTGTTGTAGTTATTGATATATATAAAAAAGAAAACAATTGAGGTAAGAACTAGTCCCATAATTAAAAATATCGTAATCTGGCCCTTTCTTAGCACTTAAACACCTCTTTTTATTAACTTATGGTTAAATACTTTATAAACTTTAGTATACTTTTTTTCACCACCACTCTCAGATTAAAACCAAATAATTTATATATAATAAATCCTAAAAACACGATATGGCAGAACTAAAGAAAGTATTGAACTATCCTATGCTGTTATTGATAATAATAAACTCAATAATGGGAACAGGAATATTCTTTCTTCCTGCAATTGGTTTTTCTATAGGTGGTCCAGCATCTATAATCTCATGGGTAGTGATGTCTTTATTCTCAATATATATCTCTATGTGTTTTGCAGAATTATGCGGTATGTTCCCTTCTGCAGGAGGAATATATGAATTTTCAAAACACGCATATGGTCGTTTCTTAAGTTTCATTATAGGGTGGCTTACACTTATTGTGGGTAATATAACAATTGCCATGCTTATAATTGGCGCTATATCTTATTTACTTCCTGCAAATATTCCAGGCCTTCAGATTGTGATAATGCTAATTTCAGTATCATTCCTGGTGATATTTAATACTGTAGCTTATCGTGGAATGAAAACATCTGCTACTATGCTTGTTACATTTGCTTTTGTAACACTCTTAACATTATTTGCATTAATAATACCATCATTCTTTAACTTTAACACTTCTTACTTTGTTCCATTCTTTTCAAAAGGAAATGCAGCAGTATTTCTTGCGATATTCTTTATAGCTGAAACATTCTTTGGTTGGGAATCATCGACATTTCTCGCAGGTGAAACAAAGGATGGTGCAAGGGTAGTTCCTAAAGCTATGGTAAGAGGAACTGTAATTATTTGTCTTATAGCTGTTGTATTTGTAATAACTGCTATAGGTACAGTGGGTGGTCCTTTAGCTGAATCTTTAGCTCCATTATCAGATATAGCTAACGTTGTATATGGAAGCGGCGCAACATCAATATTCATGATTTTAGCTTACTTATCTATAATAGGTTCTGTAGCTGGTTGGGTAATTTCAGCTCCAAGACTTATATTAAGTATGGCAGAAGATAAGCTTTTCTTATATCACTTCAGAAAGATCCATCCAAAATATTCAACACCAGGTAGGGCAATAGTTCTTCAATGTATATTATCTATAATCTTTGTTTTTATTGGTCTTGGTTCATATGAAACACTTCTTCATATGCTTGTACCATTGCTACTAATAACTTATGCTATGATACTTTTCTCAGTAGTTGTTCTAAGATTTAAAAAACCCCATATCAAAAGACATTATGTTGTTCCATTCGGTAAAGTTGGCCCAATAATTGTTGTTGTATTCTTGATGGGACTACTAGTATCCTGGCTTATGTTAACACATGACGCTTCTTCAGTATTAATAAAGGGACTTTCAATGATAGCATTAGGAATTCCAGTATATTTCTTATTAGAGATGTACTACGATCCAAAAATGGTACGTTTGATAAACGACATATCTGCAGAGTTTTCCTTATTAACTGAAAGGATAAATCTACCAACCCATATAAGAAGAGAGATCATACATCTTCTTGGAGATATAAAAGGAAGAACTATCTTAGAATTTGGCTGTTCTGTAGGAACATTAACAATGCATCTTGCTGAAGAAGTTGGGCCTCACGGAAAAGTTTATGCTACAGACATAAGTAAAAGAGTTTTAACTATAGCTGATCGTAGATTAAAAAGAAAAGGTCATAAACACGTAAAAACAATACACGATATAAAACACCATAGTAGAGTACATCCAAGTGTCCCTAAAATTCATACTGCAGTATCAGTAGGCGCATTAGGTTATCTAAAAGATCCACTAAATACACTAAAAGACATAAACAAAAGATTAAAATTAGGTTCAAAAGTTTGTTTTGTTGATTATGATAAATTCTTTGATATCATTCCAGCAGTAGAATGGCTAGAAGATGATAAAAAGATCAAAAATATTTTTAACAAAGCAGGATTTAAAATAAGTGTTGTTAGAAAACAAGGCTTTGCCTGGAAATATATCTATATATATGGAAAGAAAACAAAAAATTTGTAGAAATTTTTATTTAAACTCTAATCTCTTTGCTCTGAATTTTACATTCCTTGCACTTATATCTTAGGTCTGTTTTCTTAGACTGTTTCTTACCAGTCATCTTAAACTTTGTAATTGCTGGTTTTGAATATCTTCCTAAGTTACCATGGCCTGCTGCCGCTCCTCTTCTCTTAGCTCTAACCTTACTTCCGTAAGTCATGCTTCTAGGAGAACTCTTTTTATTAGCAGCTACAGTATGCTCTGTATGCTTCTTACAATAAGGACATAATCTTTTTCTTGTTTTATTTAATTTCATAGCATTTAAGAATTGATGATTTATTTAAAAAGCTTTCTATGATTTATACACATTCTAGAACAAAACCTTTTTAAATACCAACTTAATCCATTAACACTAAATGGGCCCATAGTTCAGTGGCTAGAACGTTGCCCTTACAAGGCAAAGGTCTCCGGTTCAAGTGATGTTAAATTCCGAAGGAATTTATGTCAGGAAAATCCGGATGGGCCCATACAACATTTTTTTGACTATTTTATCGCGCCAGTAGTCAAGTGGTTACGATACGACGTTGCCAACGTTGTGGCCCGAGTTCGAATCTCGGCTGGCGCATCGGTCTTCTTTACGTTTATTAGAAAATCCAATTTGCAACTTTAAAAAATTTCATAATTTTATCAGAATCTCTCATCTTAACAGCAACTTCAAATCCTTTTTTACCTTTAAGGATAATATCAAAAGCATTTCCTTTTTTTCTTACTTTTAGTATAGCTTCTCTAGATATTATTATTTTATTATTAAAATGAGGAATTTTCTTCTTTATTTTAATAGGTAACTCTTTAGGTAAGTTAGAAATCTTAGGTTTCTTAGCAAGGCTCATTTTTATTTTTTTAGCTATAACTTCAGATAATCCACCAACAAATCCAATAAGACCACCCATAATAGCTCCACCAATTCTTCCAGTAATAAGTATGTATGCTGCACCTGTTAAAACAGCTGTAATAACAAATAACTTACCAAACTTATACTTTGAAATAAAGAAATAAAACTTATCTTCTGAGATAACATAAAAACAATCATTTCCAGCAGCGACTTTCTTTTTTTTAGCTACTGAACCATTTCCAAAAAAATACTTTTCTAATTTCATAATGGAGAAGAATGATTTTGAATTTATAAATTTAACTAAAATATAGCCTATAACCTATATATCTAAAAATATAATTATATTCTTTTACTATGGGGTGGAATGTTACGTTACAAACTCCGAATTATTTTTACTCCAAGAAATCTAGCTAAATAGTCTCTACTTAACAAATCCTTCCTTATCAAGAATATGACCTAACTTTTCTTTTTTAGTATCCAAATATCTCTTATTTCTCTCACAAGGAATCATAATAATCGGAACTCTGTCGGTAATCTTTATTCCATACTTTTCTAATCCAGAAATCTTTCTCGGATTGTTAGTTAATAGTCTGATTGTACTAACTCCAATATCTTCTAATATCTGTACACCAATAGTATAATCTCTTTCATCATCTTTAAATCCTAATTTCTCATTAGCCTCAACAGTATCATATCCTTCATCTTGCAGCTGATATGCTTTCATCTTGTTTACTAAACCAATACCTCTGCCTTCTTGTCTTAAATAAACCAAAACTCCTAAACCTTCTTCATCTATTTGTCTTAAAGCACTTTCTAATTGCTCACCACAATCACATCTTAAAGAATGAAACATATCTCCTGTTAAACATTCAGAATGAATCCTCACTAAAACATTTTCTTTACCTTTAACATCTCCTTTTATTAAAGCCGCATGTTCAGCACCATCTAAATCCTCATAAGCGATTATTGTCCAGTCACCATAATATTTAGTTGGAAGTTTAGCTACAGATTTTTTCTTTATTAATTTCATAATAAGCTAGAAATAGGTATATTATTTAAAAAAGTATTGCTTAATATTCGTCTTCTTCTTCGTTTATCTCTACTTCATTTGGATCTTTATCAGAATCCTCATATCCTTTCATAAATGCCTCTTCTTCTGGGCTTATACTATCATCATCAACCATACTTTCGCGACTTTCATCACCATATATTGATTCATCCATAAATTCTTCATGTTCATCTGGCATTTATATCACCCATGCCGAAGCTTCATTTATCTTATTTATAAAGATAATGTTTACAGGATAACAAGAATTTTTTTTATTTTATAATTTATATAAAAAAATTAAATAATTTTAAATATTAATTATAATTATCATAATATAATTATGAAAAAAATTATAGGTAGAGGAGCAGAAGCAGTAATTTATCTAGACAATAATGTAATAAAAGATCGTCTAAAGAAATCTTATCGTATAGAACAAATAGACAACAGATTAAGAAAATCAAGAACAAAAAGAGAAGCTAAAATATTTAAAAAATTAGAAGGGATTAACTTTCCAGCTCCAAGGTTAATAAAAACAGACGAGAAATCTATAATTGAGATGGATTTCATCGATGGAAAAAAAGTAAGAGATGTTCTAACAGAGAAAAACTACAAAAAATTAATGAATGAACTTGGAAAAAAGATAGCAACTCTTCACAATAACGGAATTATTCATGGAGATTTAACAACATCTAATTTTATCTTAAACAAAAAAGATAATCAAATCTATTTCATTGATTTCGGACTAAGCTTTTTCGAAACACACGTTGAACATAAAGCAGTTGATTTACATCTGCTTAAACAAGCTTTAGAGTCAAAGCATTACAAGATATGGGAAGATGCATATACTGAAGTTCTTAATGGCTACAAAGAAGCAGTTGATTATGATAAAGTTCTACAAAGACTAGAAAAAGTTGAAAAACGCGGAAGATATAAACAAAAGAGTTAGGCTAATATTTCAAAAAACATAAATAACCTTCCAACAAGTCCTCCAACAACAACTGCCAATATTATAGTAAATAAAGATATTAGGATACTGTTCTTCCATCCAAATTCATTCTTCAATACAGCAAATGTTCCAACACAAGGTATGTATAATGCAACAACTAATGCAAAGACAAATATCTGTAAAGGGTTCATAAAATCAAGTAGCATAGCACTTCCACCTAAAACAAATAATAATTCTAAAGCAAGCTCTTTTCTTAATACGCCGTAGACTAATGTTATTCCTGCAGCAGCAGGAAGCATAAGCCATCCAGAAATTATCGGTTCAAATGGTTTTGTTATCGTAGCTAAAAGTCCAAAGTCTTTTAATATCCCTAAAATAACAGAACCCAAAATTAATATAGGTAGTGCGATATAGATGAAATCTTTAACTCTTAGCCATGTTTTTTGAATAACATTCTTAATCTTTGGATAACGATAGTCTGGCATTTCTAATATAAGTCCTTCTGCTTCACCAGGTAATAATCTCCCAAGAACATATCCTGTAATCAATATAAGTGCAAGTATTATTGCATATATAAGTAAAGCATACTTAAATCCTATAAACTTACCTACCGCTCCAAATATAACTGCAGTTCTTGCTGAACACGGAACTAAGCTTACGAGTATAGAAGTCAATATGCGCTCTTTTTTATTGGGTAGTATTCTTGTTGCAAGTATTGCAGGAACACTACATCCAAAACCAAGCATCATAGGGACAATTGCTTTTCCATGCAGATGAAGTTTATGCATTATTCTATCTAATAAATATGCCATCCTAGGTAAATATCCTGTGTCTTCTAATATTGCAAGCATGATGTAAAAAACAGCTATATATGGTAGTGCTATTTGTATTCCAGCATCTATTCCATCAAGCGACCACTTGACTATTGTTTGGATTAAACTATTACCAATACTAGATATAAATGGTGTCAATGGTTCTGTTACTAATATCCTAAATATATTCCCAAATAATTCGCTTAGATAACCACCAAGATAAAATAATGATGAAAAAAGAATGGCCATAATAGCTATAAGTGATATAGTTCCAGTTAATGGCTCTGTAGTAAATCTATCAAGAACATATCTAAAATGTTTTCTTGATTTTTTCTTTTTTGTTGTGCTTTTTGCAATTATTGCAGCCTGACCATGTCTTTGCCTTGATATATCTGTTTTTAAGTCATGACCTTCACTATATTTTTTTAATACATCATCAACTTCTTTTTTATTCTCAATCTCCTTACATATGTCCTTGTCTCCCTCAATAATCTTGATAGCTGAAGCTCTTTTTGGTATATCATCTCTTTTAACAAAACCAGTTATTTCTTTCGCAGCTTTCTCAATATGTTCTCCATATTCTATTTTATAATATTCAAGTCGCTCTTTATTATCTACTACCTTCAATGTTTTTTCTATAAGCTTCTTTATTCCAGCTCCGCGTAAAGCATCTATTGGTACGACTGGAACACCAACAACATTAGATAATTCCTTAAAATCAATATGCATGCCCTTATCTTCAAGTTCTTCATAAAAATTAAGTGCAATAACCATGGGGGTCTTAAGTTCAAGAAGTTGTAGTGTAAGATAAAGATTTCTCTCAAGTAATGTAGCATCTAAAACATTTATTATTGCCCTTGGCTTTTTTTCTATTATGTAATCTTTTGTAACACGTTCGTCATCTGTTGAATCTCCAAGTGAATATGTTCCTGGAAGATCAACAATATTTATCATCCTTCCATTTAGATTACTTTTACCTTCTAATATATCAACAGTAGTTCCAGGATAATTAGATACTATTGCACCCATCCCAGTTAGATAGCTAAATAAACAGCTTTTTCCTGTGTTTGGATTTCCAACTAAAGCTATTTCTGATTCACATATCTTTTGTCCAAACTTATGTTTTCTGGATATCTTTTTATTACCTTTATTACAACATCTCATTTTCTCTCCACATATATTTTTGAACAGATTCCTCTTCCTAATGCAACTTCCGTTCCCTTTATTTTTACAAGTAATGGACCCTTACTTAGTTTTCTTAGTATCTTTACTTTTGTATTTGGAACAAGTCCAAGTGAATTTAATCTTTCTGTACATTTATTCTCCTCTGTTGTAGAAAAAAGAATATTTGCTTCTTCATTTTCTGGAAGGTGAATAAGTTCAGTAATTTTTCTAGATTTCTTAGGTATTGGGTTACCATCTGGACAAACATTAGGATTCTTAAGTACTTCTTCTAATCTATCTGCCGCATCTTCAGATAAAGCATGTTCAACATTATGTGCTTCATGATGGAATCTGTTTTTCAGATTCAGTATCTTATCAAAGAAAACCTCTAGTAACTGGTGTTTTCTATAAATCTTTCTTGCTTCTTCTATCCCTTTCTTGGTTAAACTAACTCCACCATATTTCTCAGACTCAAGTAGTCCTTCTTTTCCAAGTTTTTTTACCATCTCAGAAACACTTGGTTTAGAGATTTTTAATACAGTCGCTATCTCAGTTATCTTTGTAGCTCGGTTATTACGAAATTGTAATCTATATATCTCCCCAAGATAATCTTCCTTACTTATCTTCATATAGTTAGGTTTGCCTAACTAATTTATAAACTTTATGTTTTGAGTTAAATAAGAAACATAATGTTTTTATAATATTACAAATAGCGATAATACATGGATAACGAATTATTTGATATAGTAGACGACAACGATAACGTAGTATCTGAATCAACAAGAAAAGTTGCTCATGATCAGGGCCTACTTCATAGAAGTGTATTCTTTTTTATCTTAAATAAAGAAGGAAAGCTATTTGTTAACAAACGTTCTAAAGAAAAACGTTTCTATCCTGGTTATTGGAGTGTTCTTTTTGGAGGACACGTAACAAAAGGAGATTCTTATGAAGAAACAGTAAAAAGAGAAGTAACTGAAGAAGCAGGAATAACAGAAACTCCAATCTTTTTACAGGATTACAAAAAAAGGTTTGATGATCATGATTTGGAAAACGGAAAAGTCTATGCTTTTATAACAGATCAAGAACTAAAACTAGATAAAAATGAAATAGACCACGGTTCTTTTTTAACAATAGAAGAAACAGAAGAAAAGATCAAAAAAGAAAAATTCATACCAGAATCATTACATTTATTTAAGATATTAAAAGATAAGATTGATTCTATCTCTTAATTATTTCAGTAATCCTTTTAAGTCAGATTCAACGTCATCCCATGTTCTTATTTCCCCAATAATGCGATTCATAAGTTTTATTATCCTCGCCCACATCCTTAATACTCTATCGCTTCTAGTATCTTTGGAATGTTCAATATCTGTGATTAATCTCCTGAATAATTCTAATTCATTATGTAATGTACCTGTATCTAATTCATTTATATTTATTACTTTTAATTGTTTATTAGCAATAGCTACCTGAATATCTAATCTTTCTGATTCACCTATGATGCCCATAAGTTTTCTACATCCATCTTGAATAATCTTTAATAATCTTTTCTTTTCTGGATTATCTTTTTTTGATATTGCTTTTCTTAATTCAACTACTACTGGACTAATTTCTTTAAATGATCTTACTAGTTGGATCAGATCAGTTTTTTCAATATCTATTTCCTCAATAACATTCATTTTATCACCATTTATCTATTTATTTCCTACTATTGAATAGATTCTTTATAATCTTTTCTACAATAATTGAATAAAAATTAGAATAATTAACAAATAATTTCTGTATTATAAATCTAAGAGAAATATTTATAAACTAACAACACAATTATTAACTTAGTATGCAAAAAAAGAGCCAAATCTCTATAGTTATACTTCTAGGAGTAGTTCTTCTTACATCATTCTTCTTTTTAAACAGCATAAAATCAAAGGATACCGTAAGTTCAGATAATGTTATTCATATAACCTCTTCAGTAACTTTATTTACAGAAAGCTGCATAAAAGAAAACACAAGACAGGCATTGTTCGACTTAGGTATGACTGATTTAGACAAGATTGAAGTTTATCTTAATAACAATATCAAAGAATGTACTTCAGATTACTCACAATTTAAAGACTTTAAAATAACACAAGGAGTTATATCAACAAACATAAACATAGATAATTTTAATAATAGTCTAACAGTAAAGACAACCTATCCTTTAACTATAGAAAAAGGCAGATTTAGAAAAGAAATTTCAGACTTCTATTTTAAATATCCATTAACTAACCATATTCTCCTAGATGTAAATAATGGTCTTACTTCATCTAACAAAACAGTATTTTCTAAGGATATGATTGCAACATTATCTATTCCTGAAGGTACAAATGCATCATACGAGAATGGAACACCATTAGAAAGAATAGATATGAAGATGACAAATATAAATGGAAATAGTGGCTATACTATCGGTTTTATAGCATATGACCTTACACCAGATGGTTCCAAATTTGATCCACCTCTACAGATATCTATAAAATATGATGAGTCTTTATTATCTCCTGCTGTAAGTGAGAGAAATCTTAAGATAAGTTATTTTGATGATGAGACATGGGTATCATTCCCCAGTTGGGTCGACACATCTAAAAATACAATATATGCAAATGTTTCTCATTTTACTTCTGTTGCACCAACAAGTTCTCCAAATTCTTCAAACTCTACAAACGATTCACTTGTAGAATGTGGTGGAAGCAAAATAGACCAGATAGGTGTAGAGGAAACTGTAGGAAGCGGCGGAAGAATACCTTCAATTGCTACAGATACCCTTAATAACCCACACATTGCTTCAGACGTAGGCGGACAAGGTAGGGTTTTATTGTTTCATAAAACAACTGGATCATGGACAGGATCTCCTTTTGATACAGGAGGATATCAATTTTATAATCCTGAAATAGTAATAAATAACTTTAACCAAGCATGGGTTTCTGGTGTGAAATGGCATCCTGATGCGATGGGGTTAATTTATTTTGAGGATAT